>LJNI01000103.1 GCA_001303225.1 candidate division TA06 bacterium DG_78
CAACCTCTTTGTAGTTCTCAAACAGGGTACAGTTATTGGACCGTATGCCACGCTTCCTGATGCTCAGGCAGCTGGTGCAGTTACTATCAACTATGGCGTGTTTATTAACACCGTCATCAGCTTCGTCATCGTTGCCTTTGCTGTATTTTTACTTATCCGCAATATTAACAGGCTGAAACGAAAAGAAGTCCCAGCCGAACCAACAACTAAAGATTGTCCCTATTGTTACACGAGTATACCAGTAAAAGCAACCCGATGTCCGCACTGTACGTCTCAATTAGACCAAAAATAGAAAATCAACATGCAAGAGGACAAATTTGCTTTTCATTATGTATGCACACCGGACGAGGGTCGGGTATTGATTGATAAACATAAACGATTTTGGGTCTCGAATTGTGAGTGTCGTGAAAAGAAGGGTAAATGTAATCGTTCGCGTATCGATGTTTGCCTTTATTTTAGAGATGATATTGATTACTTCGGTACACATTTCCATGAAGTATCTCGAGCCGAGGTTGAGAGCATTTTGAAAGAAGTTGAGGAGAAACACTTAGTAGTAAGACCCTTCAGGTATGAGAATGATAAGCGTAAAACTGATGGCATCTGTTTTTGCTGTGATGATTGTTGTGAATACTTTTTAGGTACGGGTCAAGTGTGTGATAAGGGAAAATATATTGAAGAAACTGACAAAAATAAATGTGCACATTGTGGGACATGTGTTGATGTTTGTTATTTTAAAGCCCGCACAATGAATGAAGAATTGATTGTCGCACGCGAGAATTGCTATGGCTGTGGTCTCTGTGTTGATGTCTGTCCTGAAGCTTGCGTACATATGGTACAGAGATTATGAGGTGGCACTTATTCTGTATATTGAGCTATGTGTTTACTGTTCTCATACTCGGCTGTGCTGAAAAGACTGAAGAGGAGGATACAGGCATGGATTATCGGCAAGATATGCGAGATTTTGTCCAAGCTATAAGTAATTATGCAAAGGATATAAAATCCGATTTCATTATTATCCCACAGAATGGCGAAGAACTCCTGACTTCAAACGGAGAATCGGATGGCCCATTAACGGTTGCCTATGTTGGTGCTATCGACGGTCTGGGTAGGGAAGACCTCTTTTATGGATATAATGGTGATGATATCGCGACCCCAGTATCAATAAGAGATGGCATGATTAGTTTTTTAGATATTGCTGAAACTAATGATGTCGAAGTGTTGGTGGCCGACTATTGTTCTACTCAAACATACATTGATAGCTCATACGCACAAAATGCAGCAAAGGGCTATATATCATTTGCAGCCAATCATAGAGATCTCGATAACATTCCACCGTATCCTGTAGAACCTTACAATGTACATGATTCTACAGTTAGTTTGTTGAGTGAGGCTCACAATTTTTTGTATTTAATCGATCCTGGATTATATTGGGATAAAGAGACATTTCTGTACTACATGACACAGACAAATTATGATATACTCATTATCGATCTCTTCTTTGAAGATAGCGAATTGAATGCAGGTGATGTTATGTCCTTAAAGATCAAAGCCAATGCTGGATTACGTTTGGTACTCGCCTACATGAATATTGGTGAAGCTGAAGATTATAGATACTATTGGCAAACCGGATGGGAAAACAATCCACCCTCATGGTTAGGAGATGAGAATCAAGATTGGCCTGGTGATTATGCAGTACATTATTGGGAAAAAAACTGGCAGGACATTATTTTTGGTAATGATAGCTCATATATGAGGAAAATTCTCGATGCTGAATTTGATGGAGTATATCTTGATAAAATAGATGCATATGAGTATTTTGAAGATCAATAAATAGAGGAGGATTTATGAATGAAACAGATTTGAAAAAAGAAATATGGAGTTATTTCCAAAAGATGCAACTTATATTCTTGGCAACCTGTGAAGGAGAGCAACCAAGAGTAAGACCCGTGACATTAATACACTTCAACGACAAATTCTGGATATCGACAGGAACAAACAGTGCAAAGATGAAGCAGATACGAGAAAACAACAACATTGCGTTGTGCGTACCATTAAAGGAAGGTGAAAACGGGGGATATATTAGGGGTCAGGGTAAGGCAATAATTGTACAGAACAAAGATGTTAAAAAGTTGCTGGCAGATAATATACCTTTCTTTAAACAATTTTGGAAGGACCCGAATGACCCCAACTATACACTGTTAGAGATTGTTATGAAAGAAATTGATTATTTGAAACCGGGAGCATTTAAGGTAGAAAAATTATCTCTCTAAGTACAGTAGAATGCATAATTCAATCCCATTTGTCGGTCGGAAAAAGGAATTAAGCGAATTAAAAAATCACTTTAACGATGCACTCGATTGTCATGGCTCACTTGTTTTAGTACGGGGAGAAATAGGTGTTGGAAAGACGAGGTTGTTAGAGGAATTCATTGGTTCGATAGAGCCGAGAGTTTGGGTTCTTACAGGAAAAGCGTTACAAAATGATGTTCGTCCATTTTCACCTTTTCTACAAATAATTGAAAAACATTTAGAAAAAATAGAGTACCAACCTCAATGGCTTGTTAAATTTATCGAACCAGAAATCTTTCCTTGTTTTGCCAATTTTTTGCCAAAACTCAAGAGTAATTATCCTATAGAAATTTCGATGTCAGGCTTACAATTTGAAGATAAAAGGGTATTTTTCAATGCTGTAGAGAGGTTTTTATCAAACCTGGTTATGTATAAACCTCTTGTTCTATTTATCGATGATGTTATATGGATGGATACTGATGCACAGGAATTAATTAAATACATTGTCATGAGAATGTCAGACAGAGCAATTTTATTTCTCTGTTCGGCTCGACTGTGGCAAAAAGATACCGATTATCAATCAATGATCGATGAATTGGCTGAACGCCGAAATATTCGTATTTTCGACTTAACGAACTTAACTGAATTTGATGTCGAAACGTTGGTTATAAAGCAGTTCGGGGACACGATTTCTTCGCAATTCGTAAACTGGCTTTTCAATATTACAAAAGGCAATCCATTATTTATTTCAGAGATGTTAAATATCTGTTTGCGTCGTAATATACTTTTTTATGAACCTGCACAGAAAAAATGGAACATTCGAGATGATTACAGGGATTTTCCACTCTCGCCCACAATAGAGAGTATTATAAAGTTGCGATTAAGGGGACTCAATGAGAATGAACGTTTGATTATGCAAATCGGTTCAGTATTTGGTGAAGAGTTTTCTTTGGATATGCTTGGTCAGCTACACAGCGATATTCCTAGAGAACAACTACTCAGAACCCTGAATCGACTCAAGGCGCAAAAATTATTAGAAGAAGATAACAGTAAACTGAAGATTACACATCCTCTCATTAAAGAATTACTTTATAAAGAGATCGATAAGCCGGAACGCACAAAAATCCATCGTAAGGTCAGTGATTTCCTCAAAAGAAATCCTGAAACACACCTTGAAGAGATCTCCTATCACCTGACGGTTGATCTCACTCCAGCAGAAGAAACACCAGAACTCTGTCGCGATCTCTTAAAAATTGTTAAAGATATTCTTCAAAGATATAATGAACAAGCAGGTTGGCGCTGTCTTTCCTGTGCGAAAAAAATAGCCGATAAATTTTCTGATGAGTTAAAAATTGAAAATTTAAAAATCGAAGCAGAACTATCACGTCTACGATGGACATTGGATAGGGATGCACCATCTACTCAGGAGATAGAGAAACTCATTGAGAGATTAAAGATTTCTGGTCTGAGAGAAGAATCTGCCATGCTCTATAGAATACTATTTTATCATAGTATGAATGCGCTTGATACTGATTTGGCTGAGAAATATCTAAAAAATGGTCTTTTTTTATCTCTAAAGTCTGAAGAAAACTATTGGCTTCTACGGGCAGAAAGTAGTATACTCCAAAAAATCAAAGGTAAGGTCAAAGAAGCAGAGGAGGAGGCACTCAGGCTTGTTGAAGAAGTTGATCCCAAGATTGCACCTCGTGCACTCTGGAGGGCGGTCTACAATCTAGGCACAATCGCATTTTCACGAGGAGAGCTTAAGACTGCTCATGAATATATGTTGAAGGCTTTGAGAGTTGCTGAACAATATAATATTATACACTGGCGTACTACTTCTTATGCAAATTTAGGACAGATTGAAATGAAACTTGGACAATTGGATTCGGGTTTAGAAAGGTTGAAAGAGGTCGTGAAAGATGCAGAACTTAGTCAGTGGGCACGGCAGATGGCAGGTTCCTGGGCAGTGTTCGGTATATGTTTATTAGCCAAAGGAGAATTTGAGAACGCTCTCAAGTATTTTGATGATTCTATCAGGAAATCGAAAAAGATTGAGTACAAGAGGGCGCTCATTCTTGCACGTTTAGGTAAGGCAGAAACCCTCTTAGAGATAGGGAGAATTGACGAAGCAATGGCTGAACTTGATTCTGTACCGACAAAAGAACTTGGAGAGGATTGGCTATGCGATATCCATTTTTTGAAGAGCAGAATCTGCCTAGAAAAAGGAGATCTGAGACAATCAGAAAAGGATATTGAACATGCCCACAATCTGGCTGAGAAACTGAACACACAGATAAAGATTGCCGAAATCTTAACACAGAAAGGGATAATATTGCTGCAGAAAAGAAAGGAGTTAGATGCCTTAAAACTTTTGGAAAAAGCTAAACAGATATTGCTACAAATGGAAGCGCTCTCTGATCTGGGTTCGATTCTCACAAGGTTTGGTCTTGCGTGGGGTGGAATCAAAGGTGACCGCATATTTACCCAAGGCTTAGAAATTCTTTTTAAGATTGGCGCTGTTCCAAAAATTGAACATCTCCTAAAAAATATAGAAGTCCAAGGATTTAAACGAGCACGCAATTTTACCATTAAGAAACTCGATAAAGTCGCACTAAAGCAAGAGAGGCTGGAGATTACGACATTTGGCGGTCTTGCAGTTAAAAGACCAGGCGCACTCGAGCCTATCGCTCCGACTGAATGGCAATCAAAAAAAGCAAGGGAACTTCTTGTATTAATTTTGCTACTCTCAGAACGCAAAGGTGCTACAAGAGAAATTTTGGCTTCATTTCTTTGGCCTGAACTTGATACTCAAAAATCGCAAAATAATTTGAGAGTAACCCTGGCACGGCTTAATCAAACCCTAAAATATGATTATATTCAGCAAGAATCACAATCTCTTTCACTTGATAAAGCAAAAGTATTTGTTGATTCTTGGCAATTTGAAGAACTTTTTAAAGAATGGGGTTATTTAAAACAGCAAGCAAAACAACACAAAGCTGAGCGCAAAGCTCAAGAAGCCATAACATTATACAAAGGAGATTTTTTACCCGAATTATATGGTATGTCTATTGAAGAGAAGCAAAGGGAACTAAAGGGAAAAATGAAGCAATTATTATACTGGCTTGCTCATAGGTCTTGCGAACGACTCGAGTGGCAGGAAGCAATATCATTTGCTCGTCGGCTTATAGCTCTTGATTCGAGTAATGAATCTGCACATAGGATAATTATTAGAGGTCTTTGGCAACAGGGCGATAGGACAGGTGCAATACGACAATTTGAACGGCTCGGGGATAGCTTAGAAAAGGAATTTAATATCTCTCCAAGCCAGGAAACCGTTGAGCTCTACAAAAAGATAATTGCAGCTCAAAAATAATACATGAGGCTAAATTCACCGATTTTGCATTAGATTTTACACTATCACCGTTTAACCACACAATAATCACCGTAATCTCATACCTTAGATCATTCTGGCGTAGCCAACTGTAATGAAACTGTAATGAGCAGCAGTAAAATGGGGTGTGAATAGAACGGTGAAATTATGTCCCCTATGTAATTATGTGGGAGATGATGCAGACAAGGTATGCCCGCACTGCGGTGTTGCACTTATGTCAGAGTGTCCAAAATGTGGTGCACGCATAAAAACATCATTTGCTGAATTTTGTTATGCCTGTGGGATAAATTTTAAGGAAATAACAAAAAAAAAGGAGAAGATATGAGAAAGTTATTAGTCATTATTGGAGTTTTATGTTTTTGGGTCACATGTTTTGCTGACACTTTTTTAGTGACCAGTAATGCCAATTCTGGAGCTGGTACTCTCAGATGGGCAATAACTCAGGCTAATTCGAATGCAGGAGCAGATACTATTATATTTAGCACATCGATGCTGATCGGCTTGACCTCTAATCTGCCTGAACTGACTGATGACGGTACAGTGATTGATGCCTCAGAACACTGGGTTCTCTTTCCTGGACATCCTGGTGTAACAATCAATAGTGAGTCAGGTTCTAACACTGGTTTCATTATATCAGGTGCGAGAGCTTGTGAGATTAAGGGTCTCGGAGTCACTGGTTTTGTTACCTATGGAATCCATGTTACGGATAGCTCTAGGAATAATAGGATCGGTAGTTCTGGAATATTGAACCACAATGCCATTTATGATAATGGTGGAGCATTGCGTGCTGGTATTCACATTGATGTTAATTCAGATAGTAATTATATCGAAAATAATTATATCGGGATCGTTAGTGGTACTCCGTATCCGAACGCCAGAGGAATTTTCATCGATATGGCAAGTGGCCATAATTACATTAGTAATAATGTCATTTGTGCAAGCGATGGCGATATGGGAGACGGCATTTATATAGTGAGTGACAGTAACTACATATATAATAATAAAATTGGCACAAACACGACTGGTACAGCTGATTTGGGCAATGAGCGTCATGGCATTTATATTTATCAGGGCTCGTTCAATACCATCGAGCAAAATGTTATCTCGGGTAATGGAGCCCATGGTATCAAGATTTTACAGGCTGATGACAACACAATAATAGGTAACCTGATTGGAACTGACATAAATGGAACCACAGCCATGCCCAATGATTCCTTTGGCATATGCATTACTACATCTGATGGTACGATCATTGGAGGAGATTCAGTATCATCCCGGAATATCATTTCGAGTAATAGAAGGAATGTAGAGATTGATAATTCTTACCAATGTTTGCTAGAGAATAATTATATTGGCACAAATATAAGTGGAACATTTTTCCTGGGAGGTAATACATACGCTGGTGTGCATATCGATTCTGGAGGTGGTAATACAATAGAAAAAAATATTATCTCAGGATGCCACTATTCATTCATTTCATATGGTTTGGGAATAAAAAAATCTGATTATAATACAGTCATTGGTAATTTTATCGGCACCGATGTTTCAGGTACCCAGGATATTGCTAATTATGGTAATGGAATAAACATTACTTCACTCTCGACGCACAACCAAATCGGTGGTGTGAGCGAAGAGGAAGGGAATATTATTTCTGGAAACATTGGGTTCGGTATTTACTTACAATCTTCGTGGCAGAATGATTTCTATGGTAACTATATTGGCACTGATATTACGGGAACATTGCCAATCCCAAATGATAGTGGAGGGATTTATTGTATGTCTACGCATAATACAATTGGTGGCACTGGTCAAGGTGAAGGTAATATCATTGCATTTAATGGTGGTAATGGTATTTATCTGGGACATTACAATGCTGACTGGAATACTATTTCAGGTAATTCCATCTTAGAGAATGAATTGTTGGGTATAGATCTCTGGCCAGAAGGAGTTACGCTCAATGATTCTGCTGATGCTGATAGCGGTGCGAATGAAAATTATAATTTCCCAGTAATTGATTCTGCTGGTGTATCAATGGTCTGGGGCACTGCACCGACTAATGCTGCGGTCGAGATATTCCTCGCTGACTATGATCCATCAGGTTATGGAGAAGGAAAGACTTTTTTGGCATCAGGGACTGCAGACGCATTAGGGAATTTTACTATTTCAATCTCAGGTGTAGATATTGGTGATAGAATTACCTCTACTGCAAGAGACACACAAGGAAATACTTCGGAGTTTTCTGAGAACCGCGAGGTGACTGACGTTGGGGTGGAAGAAAACACAAATTTAATGCCCACCTCCTATAGCTTTCACTTAATTTCAACTAATCCGTTTTCCAAAGTAGTTAAACTGAGGCTACACGCACCATGTAAAACTACAGTTAGTCTTTCCATTTATGATATTACTGGTCAATTAGTACGTGTGCTTGTAGATAAGCAGTGTAATATTGGTTCTGAATACATTGTCGTGTGGGATGGTAAGAATGAGCAGGGTGAACAAATGCCAAATGGAATATATTTCTGCAGGTTAGAAT
>LJNI01000008.1 GCA_001303225.1 candidate division TA06 bacterium DG_78
AATGACCGACTTCATCATTATGACAAAAGGTTCCTATATGTTTTTGACAGGTCCAGATGTTGTTAAAGCAGCAACCCATGAGGATGTTACCTATGAAGACCTCGGTGGTGCACTGGTTCACAACGAGAAATCTGGTGTCGCGCACTTTGCTGTCGATTCAGAACTCGAATGTATTGATCTTATAAAAAACTTACTATCATATATGCCTCAAAATAATCTGGAAGATCCACCTCCTGTTGAACCAACTGATAATAGCAATCGTATGGACAGGGAATTAGACACGATTATTCCAGAAAGCCCAAATAAGCCGTATGATATGCTTGAGGTAATAAAAAAAGTAGTTGACAATGGTGAATTTGTAGAGGTCCATAAGTATTATGCTTCTAATTTAATTGTTGGATTTGCACGGCTAAATGGAAGGTCGGTCGGTATTGTTGCAAACCAACCTGCCGTTCTCGCTGGTGTTTTAGGAAATAATTCAGGCATGAAGGGCGCACGATTCGTGCGTTTCTGCGACTGTTTCAACCTTCCTATTGTCACCTTTGTCGATGTTCCGGGTTTTCTTCCCGGTACTGCTCAAGAATGGGGTGGTGTAATAAAGAACGGAGCAAAACTCCTCTATGCATTCTGTGAGGCGACTGTACCGAGGATTACTGTGATTACACGTAAGGCATACGGTGGTGCGTATTGTGTCATGAGTTCGAAACATACGCGTGCCGACGTCAATTTTGCATGGCCCAGTGCTGAAATTGCAGTCATGGGCCCTGATGGTGCTGTCAAGATACTCTATCGTAAAGAACTCAAAGAGGCAAAAGACCCCAAGGTGTTAGAAAAAAAATTGATTGATGGATATACGGAAAAATTCGCCAATCCATATGTCACAGCAAGCAAGGGCTACGTAGATGCCATTATAAAACCATCTGAAACACGACCGCGAATCATTGAGGCACTTGAAATTATTGAAAACAAACGAGATATAAATCCGCCAAAAAAACATGGGAATATACCGTTATAGCAAATTCGAAGCACGAAATTCTCTCTCGACGTCGAGTCTTCCCTCGATGCTGAGTCTCGGGACGAAGCGCGAGACGAGACGGAAACTCTAAACAAATACGAATGATCAAAATACAAAACATATACACTCAGATTGTCTCTTGCTTAAAAGAAACAATAACTTGTACAAAAATGTCAGTATGAATCTACTAACATCCGTTTGCATCAATTTTTGCGGAGCAAAAAATGTTTAAAAAAATATTGGTTGCAAATCGAGGTGAAATTGCCGTACGTGTGCTAAGGGCATGTAGGGAAATGGGTATCCCTACCGTCACCATTTATTCTGATGCTGACAAGACTGCCTTACACACCCGTTATGCAGATGAGATCTATCATGTAGGACCTGCACCAGCTACAGAAAGTTATTTAAGAATTGAAAAAATAATCGAAATTGCTAAAAAATCGAACGCCGAGGCAATCCATCCTGGCTATGGATTTTTAGCGGAAAATACAGAATTTGCTAAGGCATGTGAGACAAATAATATAGTATTCATTGGACCAAATTCAAAGGCAATTGAATTACTCGGTGATAAGATTGCCTCTAAAAAGACAATGACGAAGGCAGGAATCCCAGTCATTCCAGGCAGTGAAGGAGCCATAGAAAAAGATAAAGAAGCAATGAAAATTGCCGAAGAAATTGGTTTCCCAGTTTTAATAAAGGCAGCAGGTGGTGGTGGTGGAAAAGGCATGCGTGTAGTGAAGAAGAAGGAAGAACTCGTCGGTTCAATGAAGCAAGCAATAGGTGAAGCAAGTTCTGCATTTGGCAATCCAACAATATTTATCGAAAAGTTTTTAGAAGCACCAAGACATATCGAATTTCAGATTCTCGCGGATAATCATGGTAATGTAGTTCATCTGTGTGAAAGGGAATGTTCGATACAACGTCGACATCAAAAAATGATTGAGGAAGCTCCTTCAGCAATAATGACCGATGAGTTGCGTAAAAAGATGGGTGAAGCAGCAGTAAAAGCTGTAAAGGCTTCAAAATATACAAATGCTGGAACTGTTGAATTCATGGTTGATAAAAATAAAAATTTCTATTTTCTAGAAATGAATACTCGATTACAGGTCGAACATCCTGTTACCGAATTGATCACAGGTATAGATATTGTCAAAGAACAAGTCCATATTGCCTCGGGCGAGAAATTGTCTCTTAATCAAGAAGTCGTTAAAATTAATGGTGCAGCAATAGAATGCCGATTATCAGCCGAAGACCCAGAGAATGATTTTGCACCTTCGACCGGTCGAATCACCGAATTGATCGAACCAGGCGGCCCAGGAGTGAGAGTAGAAAGTGGAGTATGTGAAGGATTTGAAGTCCCTATCTACTATGACCCCTTGATAGCAAAACTTCTTGTCTGGGCACCAACGAGGCAGAAAGCAATCACACGAATGAAACGGGCATTGAGTGAAACTGTTATACGTGGCATTAAGACGTCTATTCCTTTCCATTTAATCGTGATGGGACATGAAAGATTTATTGCCGGTGACTATGATACTACATTTATTGACAAAGTGCTCGGAAAAATTCAATACAAAAAACAACACTACGAGGTTGCGGCGATCGCAGTAGCAATCGGTAAAATCTTAAGGGAGCAGTATGTGACGACAGCACAGACGAAAAAGCAAACACGAATCAGTCAGTGGAAATTAGCTGCTCGTCCTGTTAGATATAAACGTTGGCATAGTGAATAAGCTTAACTTTTTATTAAACTCATTCTGTCTTCACATAAAAGACGAGCTCCTGTTTATCTAACGGGGTCACAGGCGATGATGAGGAGAATGTAGCATGGCATATATTGTTAAAATCGATAATAAAGAATTCAGAATCGATATTGCAAGAGAAGGTGATCGTTTTAACATACTCCTCAATAACCAAGAATTACCTGCGGAAGTCATTGCAGGATATCACAGTGCTCGATTTACACTAATCGTCAACAAAAAACTTTACAACATTGTTTTTAATACCGATAATCAAATTTCCGTAAATGAAGAGGAGTATACTGCTGAAATCTATGATGAACAAATTCACAAACTCATAAAAGCAAGTCCAGAAGCGAACCATAAAAAAGAAATTGTAATTACTGTACCAATGCCTGGCTTAGTCATTGATATAGAAGTAAAAGAAAATGACAAGATTATCTCTGGACAGGGACTCATTATTGTTGAAGCGATGAAGATGCAGAATGAAATAAAGGCACCGAGAGACGGCGTAATTAAGAAAATTCTCGTGAAAAAAGGACAGACAGTTAATAGTAGAGAAACACTGCTCGTAATGGAATGAAAATTCTAAGCACGAAATTCTAAACAAATCCTAATGAATAAAATTCAAATTTCTCAAACAGATATTTTGGAATTTAGATATTTGAATTTTAATATTGTTTCGGATTTCTGTCTCACGCCGAGCATTCCGTCTCGTCTCGCGCTTCGTCCCGAGACTCAGCATCGAGGGAAGACTCGACGTCGAGAGAGACACGAGGCGGATATTCTGCCGAAAATTTCAAAATTTTCAATTTTGTTCAATTTTCAAGTATCCTCGCCTACGGTACCTTTGGTGAAAATCTTATCTCATTTCATCGATGCGTATGCATCTTGTAGAAAGAAGATTTTTGGAAGAATTTAGGATTTACTAAGGATATGTTATTTTCTCCTGATGATTTAAAAGATTTTGATTACAAACGAAACCTCGGTGATCCTGGTGAATATCCATTTACTCGAGGTGTCTATTCAACAATGTATACAGGCCGCCTCTGGACAATACGTCAGTACTCAGGTTACGCTACAGCCGAGGAATCGAACAAGCGGTATAAGTACCTTCTCAAGCAGGGCCAGACTGGGCTCTCAGTAGCATTTGATTTACCTACACAGATGGGATATGACTCAGATAACCCAATCTCCGATGGTGAAGTCGGTAAAACTGGAGTAGCTATTGATACCCTGCAAGACATGGAAACACTCTTCGATGGAATACCACTCGACAAGGTGAGTACGTCAATGACAATCAACGCAACTGCGGCAATTTTATTAGCAATGTATATTGCAATTGCAGAGAAGCAGGGAGTTGTACTATCAGTTCTTCAGGGCACGATTCAAAATGATATACTCAAAGAGTATATTGCCAGGGGTGCCTACATTTATCCACCAGCAGCATCCATGAAGCTCACCGTCGATATTATATCGTATTGTAGCACATCTCTGCCCACGTGGAATACAATATCTATCTCTGGCTATCACGTCAGAGAGGCAGGTGCAACAGCAGCCCAAGAAGTTGCTTTTACTCTGGCAAATGGTATTGCCTATGTAAACGCAGTTATTGAACAAGGAAAACTTGATATTGATGAATTTGCTCCTCGGCTTTCTTTCTTCTTTAATGCCCATAATAACTTCTTTGAGGAAATTGCAAAATTTCGAGCAGCGAGACGGATATGGGCAAAAATCATGAAAGAGAAGTTCCACGCGAAAAATCCAAAATCGTGGATGTTGAGATTCCATACGCAGACAGGTGGTTCAACACTCACTGCCCAAGAACCTGAAAATAATGCCATTAGGGTCGCGCTTCAAGCACTCGCTGCAGTTCTCGGCGGAACACAGAGTCTCCATACCAATTCTCGTGATGAAGCACTTTCTTTACCAACCGAAGATGCAGTTAAATTGGCACTACGCACGCAACAGATTATTGCTTATGAAAGTAGAATTCCGGAAGTGATAGATCCACTAGGTGGTTCTTATTTTATTGAACACACGACAAATAAATTAGAAAAAGAAATAAATACATATCTTGACGAAATCGAGACAATGGGCGGTGCATTACAGGCAATCGAGAACGGATATTTTCAAAAACAGATTCATCAGAGTGCCTACACATATCAAAAAGCTATAGAGAACAATGAGATTTCTGTCATTGGTGTTAATTCCTTCGTCACCGAGAAAGTACTAACCACACGTGCAATCCTCAAGGTTGAGCCGAAAGTAGTAAAGATACAAATAGACAGAATAAAAAAAATTAAGGCGAAAAGGAATAACAAAAATGTTAACAGTGCACTAAATAATTTACGAGATGCTGCGATTCAAAATTGCAACGTAATGGAACCAATACTCAATTGCGTAAAAGAATATGCTACAGTAGGAGAAATATCAGATATTTTAAGAAAAGTTTACGGAGAGTATAAGGAGAAATCTCTCTTTTAGATTCAAACAGATGACAGCTGATGCAAACGGATATTTTTATCTGTATGAATCTGCATTAATCCGTATGAATCTATTTTTTCGAAGAAAAAAGGAGGTTAAATGATTTTTGGTGTTCCAAGAGAACTGGCGCCATTTAAAGATATCCCTGAGTTCAGGGTCGGTTTATCGCCGATGGGTGTATATGAATTGTCATTATACGGTGCAAAGGTTTATGTAGAAACTAACGCTGGTAAAGGCGCAGGATTTTCTGATGTTGACTACGAGAAGGCAGGTGCTACAATTGTCTATTCAAAAGAAGAGGCATACCGAAGAGCAGATGTCGTTTTAAAGGTGCGTCGACCACAACAGGAAGAATACGCCTTTATCACAGAGAATCAAGTAATCATGGGGTTTATTCATTTGATAACAGCGCGTAAAGAATTCATTAAATTAGTAGAGGACAAAAAAATTACTTTGATAGGGTATGAAATTGTGCAAAAGAGTGATGGTAGACTTCCCATTGTAATACCGATGAGTGAAATGGCTGGTAAACTTTCTGTACAATTAGCCGCTCGTTTATTAGAATCTCCGGGTGGTGGTCGAGGTATTTTACTCAGTGGTATTGCTGGAATTCCACCAGCAGAGGTTGTTATTCTTGGTGCAGGAACATTAGGGAATAACGCTGCACAGGCGTTTGCTGGTATCGGAGCAAATGTATATGCACTTGACATCGACCGTGATTGTCTCGACGAACTTGCCAGAAGCACTGCAGGCATGAGAGTAACAACGATGTTCGCTACAAAACATAACATAGAAAAGTTAGTAAAATTTGCAGATGTTGTCATTGGTGCAGTATTGTTGCCGGGCAAACGTTCTCCTATATTAGTATCAAAAGAAATGGTGAAGACTATGCGGAAAGGCGCAGTGATTATTGACTTTTCAATTGATCAAGGTGGGTGTATTGAAACTTCAAAAATAACACCAAGTGGAAAATTCATATACCGTGAACATGACGTAATACATTTCTGCATGCCCAATGCCACGACACTTGTGGCTCGAACAGCAACCCATACAATAACGTCGAGTGCTTTCCCTTATTTAAGAACTATTGCAGAACACGGTTTTGAGCAAGCACTCCGTGAAAATGAAGACCTCCAGAGAGGGATCTACGCAGAAAAAGGCTCCGTCCGAAAGGAGTATCTGCCATGAGTTGGTTTGATGACTACAAAAAAAAGAAGGGTTCTATCGAAGAAGCCGTGTCGGTTGTCAAAAGTAATGACCGTGTTTATGTAAGTGGTAATGCTGCAACACCATTCCGGCTCATGGAATCGCTTGCTCTGCGTAAAGATGAACTGCACAATGTTGAAATAGTGCATGTTTTGTTATTTGGTGATGACCCGCTATCAAAACCCGGTATGGAAGGTCATTTTAGGCACAATTCATTGTTTGTGGGACCAGCAGACCGTACAGCAGTGAACGAAGGTAAGGCTGATTATATCCCTGTCTTTCTCTATGAAATACCCAGTCTCTTCCAAAGCGGATTGTTACCGATTGATGTTGCATTTATGCATTTATCACCTCCTGATGAACATGGTTTTATGAGTTATGGAGTCGAGTGTCTCGCATCAAAGGCTGCTGCTGAAACAGCAAAGATCGTGGTTGCACAAGTCAATGATAAAATGCCACGGACCTTGGGCGATTCTTTCATCCATGTTTCTCGTGTATCTAAGATTGCTGAGATATCTGAGGATCTTCCAGAACTTCGTCCTATTCCATTTACTGATGTTGAACAGAAAATTGGTTCGTATATTGCTTCTTTAGTAGAAGATGGATCAACACTTCAACTCGGCATCGGTGGTATTCCAAATGCAGCATTAAAAGCAATGTTCGATAAAAAAAATCTCGGCATCCATACTGAGATGGTTTCAGATAGCATAATTGAGGCAATCGAAGCAGGTGTCATAACTGGAAGCGAAAAAACGTTACATGCTGGCAAGATTATTGCAACATTTTATCTCGGTACAAATAAGTTATATGAAGCTATTGATAACAACCCCATTTTTGAAACCCACCCTACAGATTACACCAACCATCCCTATATTATTGGTCAAAATGAAAAAATGGTTGCGATCAATTCTGCGATTGAAGTTGACTTAACCGGTCAGGTATCCTCTGATTCTATTGGGACCAAAATATACTCGGGGTTTGGAGGTCAGGTCGACTTTATTCGTGGTGCAGCACAGTCCAAAGGTGGGAAACCAATCATTGCACTTCCCTCAACTACAAAAGGAGGAGCGATTTCTAAAATTGGTCCTACACTACAGTTGGGTGCTGGTGTTGTTACAAGTCGAGCAGATGTACATTATGTGGTAACCGAATATGGAATTGCCTATCTCCACGGCAAGAATTTACGCCAACGTGCCGAAGCACTCATCAACATCGCCCACCCTGATTTTCGCTTAATGCTCGAAGAAGGAGCGAAGAAGAGAAAGCTACTTTAGTTCATAGTTTTATGTTAAAGGACGTGGCTGATTGTATGTTTAATTATTGTGTGTTTATGGGTCAGGGTAACCCCCTCGGCGTCTGTCTCACATCGAGTTCGACACACGAGATGGAGCCTCAGGACGAGACGGAAACCCGTATCGTCAAGAGGTAACGGTTCTTAAATATCGTAACCATAACCTTTAACCGAAACGGGTATCGTGACCGTGACCATAACCAATTTTGAGGAAACGAACCACAATGACAAATAACATTTAACAATTTTTACTTATGAAATTAGAACACATCGGTATTGCCGTAAAAAGTATTGAAGACAAGTTGAAAATATGGCGTGACATCCTCGGTCTAAAACGTCACATCATACAAGAAGTACCAGACCAGAAAGTTAGAATTGCTGTCTTGGAGATGGGTGACATACACATTGAATTAATAGAACCGACAGACACCCACAGCAATGTACATAAATTTATCGAAAAAAGAGGTGAGGGCCTGCACCATCTCTGTTTTGAAGTTGAAGACATCGAAGCTATACTTTCAAATATGAAGAAAAATGGAATAAAATTAATTGACGAGGTTCCTAGAAAAGGGGCCTATGCAGAAAAAATTGCCTTTATCCATCCAAAGGATATGGGTGGTGTTTTAATTGAATTATGTGAAAGATAAACTTCATATGTAAGGAGGAATAATGCATATTGAAACCAATATCGTGCACGGTGGACAGCATCCAGACAAATTACATGGTGCAGTATCGCCTCCGATTTATCAAACCTCAACATTTGCCTTTCGCGATGCTGATCATGGTGCACGTCTTTTCATGGGCAAAGAAGAAGGTTACATATACACACGACTCAGTAATCCGACTATAGACCTTTTGGCAAACAAGATTGCATTGTTGGAGTCTACAGAGGCAGGGTTAATTTTTTCCTCCGGTCTCGCTGCTATCTTTAACGTAGTAGTAACACTTGTGAAATCTGGCGAACATGTTATTTCTGATAACACAATTTATGGTGGCACCTTTGCATTGTTCAAGAACATCCTTCCTCGGCTTGGTATCGAAGTAACTTTTATTGATACTACAGATATTGACCAATTGACATCATCAATCAAAAAAAATACTCGGTTGGTATTTACTGAAACACCAGCAAATCCCACTCTAAAAATTATTGACATAGCAAAATGTGCTGAGGTTGTCCATAAAAATAATTTACCACTTTGTGTTGATAATACTTTTGCCACGCCATATTTACAAAGACCAGCTGAATTTGGCTCGGATATCGTTGTTCATTCGGCGACAAAATACTTGGGAGGCCATGGCGACATAATTGGTGGTGTGGTTGTGGGAAAGAAAGAATTTATTAAAAACCTATGGGAAGACGCCAAAGAAATCGGCGCATCAAATTCACCCTTCAATGCCTGGCTTATTTTGAGAGGATTAAAGACACTGGCAGTTCGAGTTGAAAAACATTGTGCAAACGCAATGGAAATCGCGAAATATCTTTCTAAACATAATAAGGTCGAGCGCGTATATTATCCTGGATTACCATCACATCCAGGACATGAAATAGCAAAAAAACAGATGAGTCATTTTGGTGGTATGCTTGCATTTGATGTTAAGGGTGGGAAAGAGGCAGGAAAAGTAATCATGAACTCGGTCAAGTTGTGCATACTCGCCGTGAGTCTAGGTGATGTTGATACTTTGATTGAACATCCAGCATCCATGACCCACTCTACATATAGTGATGAAGAATTGCGTGAGTGTGGTATAGCACCTGGATTTATTAGAATATCAGTTGGCCTTGAAAATGCCAAAGACCTTATTAAAGACTTAGAACAAGCACTATCAAAGATATAAATCCGAAGCACGAAATACGAAACTCTAAACAAATCCTAAATCCAAATGACCAAAATTCTAAAACTTTGTTTGAAAAATTTGAATTTTGATATTCGATATTGTTTCGGATTTCTGTCTCACGCCGAGTGTTCCATCTCGTCTCGCGCTTCGTCCCAAGATGCAGCATCGAGGGAAGACTCGACGTCGAGAGAAACACGAGGCGGATATTAGTATTTCGAATTTCCTTTAAAAAGGGGGTGACATGGTCGGAATTGTTGGCTATGGTTCTTATCTGCCACGATATAGAATAAAGGTTGAGGAAATTGCACATCAATGGGGTAGAGATCCTGAAACGGTTAAAAGAGGACTGCTACTCATAGAAAAGACCGTTCCGAGTATAGATGAAGACACAATTACCATATCAGTGGAAGCAGCAAAAAATGCTGTGAAACGGGCTGGTATTGATCCCCAAGAGATCGGAGCTCTCTATATTGGTTCAGAATCACATCCCTATGCTGTTAAACCATCAGGCACAGTTGTAGCTGAAGCACTTGGTGTTGTCCCTGATGTACACATTGCGGACTATGAATTTGCCTGTAAGGCAGGAACTGAGGCAATGTTCGTCTGCTACAGCTTGGTAAAGGCAGGTTTGGTAAAATACGCGATGGGAATAGGAGCGGACACATCGCAAGGTGCGCCAGGTGATGCCTTAGAATTTTCAGCTTCTGCTGGTGGCTCAGCCTTTATTTTTGGCAAAGAGAACGTTGTCGCAGAACTCCTCGAAACGAGCTCCTATACCACAGATACACCTGACTTTTGGCGCCGAGAAGGTGCCTTTTATCCTCTACATGGTGGCAGATTCACTGGAGTCCCAGCATATTTTAAACATATCCTCGCTGCTGGCAAAGCAATCCTTGAGAAGAGCGGCTATAAGGCATCAGATTTTGCCTATGCTGTTTTTCACATGCCTAATGGAAAATTTCCTCTCACCGTCGGTAAAAAACTAGGCTTTACAAAAGAACAAATTGAACCAGGATGGATTGTGCCACTCATGGGGAATACATATTCGGGGTCATCGCCGACCGGTTTTTCTGCAACACTCGATATTGCCAAACCTGGAGATTTGATAATGTTAGTATCATTCGGTTCTGGTGCAGGCAGCGATGCCTTTATATTTAAAGTGACAGAAAGAATCAATAAAGTTAGAAACAAAGCAGAAAAGGTGAAAAACATGCTCGAGAATAATCGTATCTATCTCACATACGGAGAATACGCAAAATTCCGTGGGAAAATCATCATGGCAGAATAGGAGGCGAATATGAAAAACGTTTGTGTCATTGGTTGTGGAATGACGAAATTCGGAGAACTTTGGGCAAAGTCCTTAAGAGATATCTATGTTGAGGCAGCACTCAAATCCATCGATGATGCAGGAGTTGACCATATCGATTCAATGTATGTCGGTACAATGACATCGGGTCTATTTGTTGGCCAGGAGCATGTTGGCGCACTCATGGCTGATTATTTAGGGGTTGCTCCTATTCCTGCAGTGCGTATTGAATCGGCATGCTGTTCCGGCGGTATGGCAATCCGTTTAGGATTTTTTGATATTGCTTCGGGCAACAGCGATATAGTACTGGCTGGCGGTATTGAGAAAATGACCGATGGAGCAGATGTGACATATGCACTCGCTACTGCAGCAGACCAAGAGTATGAGGTATATCATGGTGTGACCTTTCCAGGTCTCTATGCAATGATTGCGCGGGCACACATGCATCGTTATGGAACGACGCGCACACAGCTTGCACGTGTAGCTGTAAAAAATCATCATAATGGTACATTAAACCCAAACGCACAATTTCAGAATGAGGTTACCATTGAACAGGTTATCAATGCTACTATGGTTGCAGACCCAATAACGGTGCTGGATAGCTCACCGGTTTCTGATGGTGCAGCATGTGTCATTCTGGCATCAGAGGATATGGCGAAAAAGCTAAAGAAGCCGATAATAAAAATAATTGGTTCAGGAGCTGCTACGGATGCGCTTGCATTACACTGCCGTGAGGACATCACAACACTAAATGCAGTAAAAGTATCAGCGGAAAGAGCCTATAAAATGGCTAATGTAAGCCCTAAAGATATCAATTTAGCAGAAGTGCATGATTGCTTCACCATTGCCGAAATCTGTATCACTGAAGAATTAGGTTTTGTAGAAAAAGGCAAAGGCGGGCCTTTTATTGAAAAAGGGAATACAGCATTAGACAGTAAGATACCGGTCAATACATCAGGTGGATTGAAGTCGAAAGGGCATCCAGTAGGTGCCACCGGTGTTGCCCAGGCTGTTGAGATCGTTGAGCAGTTACGAGGAAATGCAGGAAAACGTCAGGTACAGAATGCACGAATTGGATTGGCTCAGAACATGGGTGGTTCAGGCGCATCATCCGTAGTACACATTTTTACGAAAGCGTAAAAATTGAAGCGGATTCAGCCGGATAATTGCAGATGCATACGGATACATTATCTGTTTGAATCCAGATCAATCCGTTTGCATCAATTTTTCCGAAGGAAAAAGGAGGTATGAATGCCATCACCAAGATATACAAGAGAAATGCCTCACCGGTATCGCCTCGAAGCATCAAAATGCAAGAAATGTAATAAAATTTCATTCCCAACAAGACTCGTTTGTTCTGACTGTGGTTCCAAAGATTTCAAAAAAATAAAATTGTCTGACTATGGAAAAATTGTAACCTTTACCACAATCAGAGTGGCACCAACACAGTTCGCAACAGAAGTCCCTTATAATGTCGCCATTGTCGAATTGGATGATGGGGTGAGGATAACAACACAGGTTGTAGACTGTAAACCAGAAGACCTGACAATTGATAAAAAAGTGAAACTTGTCTTCAGAAAATTGTATGAAGAAGGCAAGACAGGAATAATCTGCTACGGGTACAAGGCAGTACCTGTTTAGAGGAGAATATGTATAAAATCGAATCAAAGATAAATACAAACAGTCAGGAATTTAAAAACAATACGGCAGCAATGGCAGAAGCAGTAAAGACACTAAAAAAACGTCTGGAACAGGTGAAAAAAGGTGGCCCTGATTACATGCATAAAAAACATAAAGGGCGCAATAAACTATTTGTCCGTGAAAGATTGGAATTACTCCTTGATCCAGACACGCCTTTTTTAGAACTAAGTCCATTAGCTGCCTGGGATATGTATAAAAATGAACATCCATCCGCAGCGATTATCACTGGTATAGGTGTTGTGCATAATAGAGAAGTAATGATCATTGCCCATGATGCCACAGTCAAAGGTGGAACTTATATTCCCGAAACAATAAAGAAACATATTCGTGCCCAAGAAATTGCCATGGAAAATCGGCTCCCCTGTATATATCTCGTTGATTCTGGTGGTATATTCTTACCGCTCCAGGTTGGAACTTTTCCTGATAAATTTCACTTCGGTAGAATCTTTTACAATCAGGCGCTGATGTCGGCGCACAATGTTCCACAGATCTCTGTTGTAATGGGCTTTTGTACTGCAGGTGGTGCGTATCAACCTGCCATGAGCGATGAAGTTGTTCAGGTCAAGGGTGTGGGAACCATCTACATTGGTGGTCCTCCATTAGTCAAAGCCGCAACAGGCGAAGTCGTCACTGAAGAAGACCTCGGAGGTGCTGATGTTCACTGCCGAATATCAGGTGTATCAGACCACTATGCATTGAATGAGGAACACGCGATTGAAATAACAAGGAATATTATTGAAAATCTAGGTTCAAGCCAAAAATATCCACTCGGACGTGCTGAACCTGAAGAACCGGCATACGATCCAAAAGAATTATATGGAATCATTCCAAAAGATCTAAAAAAATCATTCGATATGAGGGATGTGATTGCGCGTATCGTTGATCGTAGTGAATTTCATGAATTTAAGGAACTCTACGGTCCTACTATTATATGTGGCTTTTGCAGAATCATGGGTTATCCAGTTGGCATATTGGCAAATAACGGAGTCCTGTTTTCTGAATCTTCACAAAAGGGTGCCCACTTTGTATCAATGTGTGCAGTACGAAAGATACCGCTGATCTTCCTGCAGAATATCACCGGCTTTATAGTTGGCAAACGCTATGAACACCAAGGCATTGCCAAAGATGGTGCAAAATTAGTACATGCTGTGGCAAATGCACAGGTTCCAAAATTTACAGTCATCATTGGTGGTTCTTATGGAGCTGGGAATTATGGAATGTGTGGACGTGCCTATGACCCAAGACTTTTATGGATGTGGCCTACAGCTAAAATATGTGTGATGGGTGGTGAACAAGCAGCAAATGTCTTAACCGATATCAAAGTGAAGGCATTAGTAAAAGAAGGAAAAAAACTTACAAAGAAAGAGATTGAAGAAATAAGAAAGCCCATACTGGCAAAATATGAGAATGAATCGAGTGCCTATTATTCCACTGCTCGATTATGGGATGATGGGATTATCGACCCATTGGATACACGTGAGATTCTGGGACTCAGTATCGCCATGTCGCTCAATGCACCAATATCTGAACATCGTTTTGGTGTTTTCAGAATGTAACTTTTAAAAAAGCCTAAAAACATAGATACCTAAATTTCTAAAAATTTTAGGTATCTAGGCATTTGTGTAAAGGATAGAGGTATTAATGAAAAAATGTATATGTCTTTTTATTGTATCTATCATCTTTTTACGCGTAAATTCCCATGCCCAGATTACTTTTGAGAAAAGCTACGGTGGACTAGCCGACGACATAGGTTACTCTGTCCAGCAGACTCAGGACACGGGCTATGTCGTCGCGGGATGGACCGCTTCCGGCTGGTTGTGGCAGGTCTACGTCATCAAAACCGACTCCCTTGGGGATACACTCTGGACCAGATCCTATGGTTGGGTGGGTGATGATCGTGGTTACTCTGTCCAGCAGACTCAGGAAGGGGGTTACATCGTCGCGGGATTCAAATATTGTTGGCCGACCAGCTCCGACGCCTACCTCATCAAAACTGATTCTCTTGGAGATTCCCTCTGGACCAGGACCTACGGAGGGATGGGCGGGGATTATGGTTTCTCCGTTCAGCAGACTCAGGAAGGGGGCTACATCGTCGCGGGAGGGACCAATTCTTTCGAAGACGGCTTCCAGGTCTACCTCAAAAAGACTGATTCCCTTGGATATACCCTCTGGACCAGGACCTATGGAGGGGTGGGCGCCGATTGGGGCATGTCTGTCCAGCAGACTCAAGACAGGGGCTACATCGTCGCGGGAACCTATAATTATAGCGGGTCTAGCCAGGTCTACCTCATCAAAACTGACCAGAATGGAAATGTAGCGGTCGCTGAGGGTTCTTCAACTGAGTTGCCAAAACCTCTGTTATTACAGAATTATCCCAACCCCTTTAATTTGACCACGACTATCCTCTTCAACATTCCCACTGCAGTGGTCGGGCGTGTCAACTTAGCCATTCATGATATATGTGGTCGGCATATCAAAACCCTGATTGATTCTGAACTCGACCCAGGCATTCACCAGATAGAGTGGGACAGAAACGACGACAAAGGTGCGTTTGTGTCATCCGGGATCTATTTTTGTATGCTGTGGAATGGTGGCAAGATACATACACAAAAGATAATGGTTATCAGATAGAACCTTTAGCTAAATCCGTGTCAATCTGCTTAAATCTGTTTGAATCAATTTTTCCGGAGGAAAAAAATGGCAAAGATAAGTTTGAAGGAATTAATAAATAAAACAAAGGAACCATGGCAACCTATGGATGTTGCTTATATAAATGAGACCGCCCTCAGAATTGCTAAGATTGAAGGTGCATATCACTGGCATACCCACCGAGATGAGGATGAATTTTTTCTAGTCCTCAAGGGGAAGATATATATTGACACCGACGAAGGCTCGGTGGAACTCAAAGAAAATGATGGTTATCTTGTCAAAAAAGGAACGAGACATCGTTCGCGCGCAGATAAATCTGCATGGATACTCTTGGTCGAACCGATAAAGACAAAGACGAAAGGAGAAGAAACTTAATGTCAAATACCAAAGTCCAAATGTCAAATCAATATCAAAATTCAAATATCAAATTTGGCATTGGTCATTTGGATTTCATCCACGCCCATCACAGATGAGCGGGATTCATTGGGCATTTTAATTTGAATTTTGACATTAAAAAATAGAAGGATATAGTATATGTTAAAAGATAAACCAAAAACATTAATCTATGAAGTCAAAAATAATACTGCGCACGTGACATTAAACCGTCCAGAAGTTCATAATGCGTTCAATGATACAATGATTAACGAAGTGAGTACGGTATTTGATGATATTGAGAAGCGTTCAGATATTAGAGTTGTTGTCCTGACCGGTGAAGGAAAATCATTCTGCGCAGGAGCTGATTTAAACTGGATGAAGAGGGTAAAGGATTATTCCTACGAAGAAAACCTAAAAGAATCCCTTGACCTTGCCGAAATGCTCTACAAAATCTATGCCTCATCAAAACCTACCATTGCCAGAGTAAATGGAACAGCAATTGGTGGTGGAACTGGTCTTGTCGCAGTTTGCGACATTGCGATTGCGGCATCAAATGCAAAATTCAGCTTCAGCGAAGTAAAACTTGGACTAATTCCAGCTTGTATATCGCCTTATGTTGTCAAAAAGTGTGGTGAAGGTCGATGTCGAGAATTTTTCTTGACCGGCAAAAGATTGACTGCAGATAAAGCATGTGCTGCTGGTCTTATAAATCAAGTTGTGCCTCTGGAAGAAATTGATAAGGTTATCGAGGAATTAGTTACCCAGTTGATTTCGAGCGGTCCTGCGGCAATAAAAAAATGCAAAGAACTATTGAGGAGAGTACCTGAAATGTCATTGGAGGAGGCAAAAAAATATACTGCTGAAGTCATTGCACAGTTGCGGATATCGGATGAAGGTCAGGAAGGAATGAATTCGTTTTTAGAAAAGCGACGACCAAAGTGGTCGGAAGATTCAAACGGATAATAGCGGATGCAAACGAATAGGCTGTTGCATAGAGAACTAACATACAAGATTATTGGAACATTTTACAAGGTTCATAAGAATCTTGGTTGCGGATTTACAGAAAAGATTTATCAACGAGCCATAGAAATAGAGTTCAAAAAAGAAAATATCCCGTATGAGATTGAAAAAGAATTTGAAGTTAATTATAATGGCAAAAAATAGGTCGTTTTCGACTAGATCTGGTAATTGATAATAAAGTGATTGTTGAGTTGAAAGCAGTTGAAAGACTTCCTAAAGTATTCCGCGAGCAATTAATTTCGCAGTTAAAAGCATCCCCGTATGAAGTCGGCTTATTAGTTAATTTTGGCGCTCCGAAATTACAATACATTCGCTTAGCGCGAACTAAATCAGTATGAATTTGTCTTTTTACATCCGTATGAATCTGCTTCAATCTGTCTGAATCATAAGATTTTTATGCTTTTCAAAAAAATCTTAATCGCTAATCGGGGCGAAATTGCTATCCGTGTTGCCCGCTCCTGCCGGGAACTCGGTATATCGACAGTTGGTGTCTATTCTACAGTAGATAAAGAATCGCTACATCTTCGCTACGTAGATGAGGCTGTATGTATTGGTGAAGCAACGCCTCTGGCGAGTTATCTTAATATGGGTGCTATCATTAATGCCGCAAAAAAGACGAAAGCAGAAGCGATTCATCCAGGTTATGGTTTCCTTGCTGAGAATTCTCAATTTGCAAAAGATTGTGAAGATGCTGGCATAATTTTTATTGGCCCCAGTTCCAAGGCGTTGGCACTTGTTGGTGATAAGGTGGCATCACGTAATACAGTTAAACATATCGGAGTGCCAATTATTCCAGGTATGGAAGCGTCGAGTACCACCATGCAGAGTTTCAAGAAAATGGCACAGCAGGTGGGCTACCCGGTTATTGTAAAAGCATCGATGGGTGGTGGTGGCAAAGGTATGAGAATCGTACAGAGCGAAAAAGAACTCGAGGCGAGTGTTGCAGTTGGTCAGCGAGAAGCAAAGAGTGCGTTTGGAGATGAAACTGTTTATCTCGAAAAATATATTGAAAAACCTCGACACATTGAATTTCAGGTCTTACGGGACACCTTCGGTAATGTGGTTCACCTCTACGAGCGTGAATGTTCAATTCAACGTCGACATCAAAAAATTATCGAAGAAACCCCCTCCCCCATTCTAGACGCAGATCTACGCCATAAGATGGGTGAAGCAGCAAAACAGGTAATCGCAGCAGCAGAATATACTAATGCAGGAACAGTAGAATTCTTGCTCGATGCAGATAAGAATTTTTATTTTCTGGAAGTGAACGCCCGTGTTCAGGTCGAACACCCGATAACCGAGATGGTAATTGGTACTGATTTGGTTCGTTGGCAGATTATGATTGCCTCAGGCGAAAAGATAAATTGTAAACAGGATCAAATAAAGCAACGTGGGCACGCAATAGAATCAAGGATATATGCTGAGGATCCAGAAAATAACTTTATGCCATCGCCAGGACATATCCTATTTTTGCTCGAACCGAGTGGCCCAGGTATACGGGTCGATTCAGGTATATATCAAGGATGTAATATCCCACCACATTATGATCCTATTTTATCAAAATTGATTGTCTGGGCAGAAACAAGAGACATGGCAATATCGCGTATGTCCCATGCTTTAAAGAATTATGTCATTTTAGGAATAAAGAATAATATAGAATTTTTGAAACACATTATGTATACAAAAAAATTTATTGATGGTGATTATAATACGCATTTCATCGATAATAATGAAATGGATTTATTGCGACAAAAAAAAGAAATAAATATCGCCCTGATAGCTGCTGCATTACGTGATGTAGAAACAAAAAGCATACGTAGTGAACCCACAGGACAAACAAAAAGCGAAACGAGTCCCTGGCAAGAACTTGGGAAATGGGAGATATGCCAACACTAGTAAAAATCCGAAGCACGAAACAATATCTCCCGAAAATCATCGAGATGAAAATGAGATTAGATTTTCGTGGATGCTCGAAAAATTATCAAAATCGAAGATTTTGGATTTTTCGGCAAAATGTTCAAAATTCGAAACGCTTCAGTCATAGGATTTAATCTACGGTATGGAATATAAATTTATTCATAAAGACAAATTACACACCATTAAATTAGAAAAAAAAGAGGATTTTTATAAATTAGTGATCGATCAAGATAAATCTTATGAGATTATTGATTTTACAGCTCAGAAAAATATTCTTTCGTTCAAATTAGACAACAAGTTAATAAATGTATATTTTGCTGAAGATAATGATAGAAAATATTTATCAATTGATGGCAATTATTTCATTCTTGAATCAGAAAAGAAAAAGGCAACAAGTGCCAGAGAAGCTGTATTGCTAAAAGGAAATAGTGTAGCCTCGCCCATGCCCGGATTACTCGTTAAAGTATCTGTCTCAATAGGAGATAAGGTAAAAGTAGGAACAACATTAGCAATTGTTGAAGCGATGAAAATGCAAAATGAATTGCGCGCACCGTGTGACGGTATCGTTTCTAAAATAAACTTTAATGAAGGCGATCAAGTAGATGTTCTTAAGCCAATAGTTGAATTGGAAACGTAAGAGTATGCATTTTATTTCATTTGTGGCCTCAGAGAGGAGAAATGGTAATTGCGATCTGTTAGGACGTCTCGCTACTAGATATGCGAAGGAAAGTGGTGCTGACTCGAGCGAGGTTGTTTACTTAAAAAATTATAATATTGAACAGTGCCGAGGATGCCTCAGCTGCGTATTTGAGAAGACAAAGTGTAAAATTAATGATGATTTATACCAATTACTCGATGCAATTCAAAAAGCAGATAGGTTACTATTGATTGCACCGGTATATGTGTTATCAGTTCCTGGTAAATTAAAAATGTTACTAGATCGCTTCCTCTCCGCATATGACTATTTGAAAGATTCATATGGCAAACCTGCAATGAGTATAGGAGTAGCAGCACTCAATGATTGGCATCAATTCCAGTTGCCGCTCATAAATCTATTCCTTCTATCATTCGGTTGTCATATTGTTGACAGCTTTATTGTCTATGGTGCGGGTCCTGGCGAGGTCTTACTTGAAGATCGTACTGCAGAATTACCAGTATCTATCCAGAAGTTAATAGACTATAGAAGAACGGCTTTCCAGTCACACGTATCAAAGCACTGTCCAATAGACTTCTCTACACTCTTTGAGCGGATAGAGGGCACCAATTATCGATGTCCAGTATGTCTTACACCCGCCAAGGTGGCGGAAGATGGATATTTTTTCCATGCTAAAGATCTAAACAATCACCGGTGGACAACACAAAAAATCCAAAATCATTACATAAATTGGATTGTAAAAACAAAACCAAGATTCAAATCAAAGTTCAGAGAAATTTTAAAGAAAAGGAAAACTTTTGGTCTTTAACAGCATAACCATGATAAATGTTTGCATATTAAAAATGTAACGAGTAAGGAGGTAACAAATGTACAGCGAAAAAGTTATGGACCACTTCATGCATCCAAGAAATGTTGGCGAAATAAAAGACGCTGATGGTATTGGTGAAGTCGGTAATCCGGTGTGTGGTGATTTGATGACTTTTTATATTAAAGTCGAAGACAACCGCATAAAAGATGTTAAATTCAAGACATTCGGATGTGGTGCAGCTATTGCAGTTTCGAGCATGGTGAGTGAAATGGCAAAGGGAAAAACGCTTGAAGAAGCAATAAAAATCACTAATAAGATGGTTGCCGATAAACTCAGTGGATTACCGCCGAATAAAATGCACTGTTCGAATCTCGGCGCTGATGCACTCCATAAGGCAATTGAAAATTATCTTGAGAAAAAAAGGAGTAAAAATGGAAGAAAAAAATAAATATCACTGTCCATACTGTAATGAACCGATAGAAGGCAATCTCTGTAAACCATGCCAAGTGAAATTTATAAGTTGTAAAAGTTGCGGGCAGATGATGTCTGAAAAGCTCGATAAATGCCCGAAATGTAGGACAGAAAATCCAGCGAAGCACGAGACATAACTATTTCTTTGCCTACATCATCACAGCCCATGGAAAAAGGAGGTAGCATGGCTTATAAAAATATCATAGTCGAACTTATGGAAAAAATGGGAATGGTAAAGATTAATCGTCCGGATGTTCTCAATGCAGTCAATATAGAAACTATACTCGAAATAGAAAAAGCAATCCATGAGTTCAACGAAAACAAAAATATTATGGTAATTATTATAACCGGAGAGGGTAAGTCTTTTGTATCAGGGTCAGATATTTCAAAGCTCATTGAGATGGATCCTCTCCAAGCGAGAGAATACAGTCAGATTGGCCAACGTGTTCTCTCGTTTATAGAAAATATGGAAAAACCCGTCATCGCTGCAATTAATGGCTATGCTCTTGGCTCTGGGTGCGAACTCGCTATGGCGTGTGATATCCGTATTGCCTCTGAAAAGGCTAAATTTGGACAACCCGAAGTAAAATTAGGACTCATTCCAGGACATGCTGGTACCCAACGTCTGGCAAGGATTGTGGGAATAGGCAAGGCAAAAGAATTGATCTTTACGGGAGGTATAATCGACGCCAATGAGGCATATCGAATCGGGCTCGTAAATAGTGTAGCTAAGCCTGAGGCGTTACTTGAAGAAACAAAAGCAGTTGCTCAGAAGATTATTGAGGTAGGACCAACCGCAGTACGTCTTGCAAAGACTGTTATTAACCGCGGTATTGACACTAATCTCACCACGGCAAATTCGTATGAAACTGAGGCCTTCAGTATATTGTTTGCTACTGATGAAGCAAAAGAAGGAATGAAAGCATTCCTTGAAAAACGTAAACCAAATTGGGTTTTAGATTGAGACGGATTCGAGCAGATGCATACAGATACCACATCCGTCTGACTCCGCTTTCATCTGTTTGCATAAATTTTTTCCTTGAAAAAAGGAGGTTTAATGAACCTGGATGATAGACTTCAGAATGTTACAGTAATTGGAGCAGCGGGCAAAATGGGGAGCGGTATTGCTGTCCTTATAGCCCAGGAAATGGCAAAATTAAAACTGAAGCCAGAAAATAAAAATAAAGTGTATAGACTCACCTGTATTGACATAAGCGAAAATGCATTGGATGGACTTCGGAGCTATATGCGATCTCAATTGCTCAAGGCATCAGAAAAATCTACTGTATTTCTAAGAGAAATCTATAAGGATCGCAAAGATTTAGTCGAAAATGCAGAAATTATAAATGCCTTCGTGAATGATGCCTATGCAGTATTAAATTTCACGACTGATTTGTCTGCAGTAAAAGGTGCCCGCATTGTTTTTGAGGCTATTACTGAAAATGAGAAGGTTAAGATCAAAATTCTTAAAAAAGTAAAAAAAATGTGTAGCGACGGAACATTATTTCTCACCAATACGTCGAGTATTCCAATTGGCTTTCTCGATGAGAAAGTAGGACTGGATGGCCGTATTATTGGATATCACTTTTACAACCCACCAGTTGTTCAACGTTTGGTAGAAGTAATAACAGCAGAAAAGACAACCGAAGAATTGAAGAATATCGGCGAAGAGTTAGGTAAACGCCTACGTAAAAAATTAGTACCTTCGAATGATGTATCAGGATTTATCGGTAATGGTCACTTTATGCGTGATGGACTCTACGCAATCAATGAGGTTGAGAGATTAAAGAGTAAATATAGATTTCCCGGTGCCATCTACATCATAAACAAAGTCTCCCAAGATTTCCTGTTACGACCCATGGGTATTTTCCAACTCATCGACTATGTTGGCATTGATGTCTTTCAGTGTATCTTGAAAGTGATGCGCACTCATCTCGGAGATACGATGTTGAAAAGTACACTCGTCGACAAAATGGCTAAACGAGTAATACTCGGAGGACAATACGCTGATGGTTCACAAAGAGATGGCTTCCTCAAGTACGAGAAGAACCGACCTATTGGTATCTATCACATTACAAAAAAAGATTATTTTATCATGAGCGATGAATGGAAAAAGAAAATGGATTCAAAAATCGGACAGCTTCCTGAAGGATTTGTACCATGGAAGGCATTGCTCGCTCATCCCAAAAAAGAGGATATAATAGGAAACCATTTTAACCACCTTAAAAATATGAATACGTTAGGTGCTGAACTCGGTCTCAATTATCTTAAAACGACTAAAGAAATTGCGCAAAATTTGGTGCGTGATGGTGTTGCACGCTCTGGAGATGATGTCAACGCAGTTTTATTGAATGGATTTTATTGGCTGTACGGACCGATCAATAACTACGTTTGAAAGATTTATGCGGATTCAGACAGATATTAGCGGATGCATACGGATAAAAAATTCGTTTAAATCTGCGCAAATCCGTTTGTATCTATTTTTCCATAAGGAAAAAAGGAGTTATTATGCCATTTTTCAGAAAAAAGATTTATGCCTGTGCAGGATTTAATACAATCTCACTCGGCACAGGCCGCAAAGAGTTCCATCCAAAAAAACCACGTCCTGGTATCGAATACTACATTAAAGAAGCTGGTCTCGGTTCGATTGCTCAGATTAAAAACCCAGAAAATATTGACGAAGGTGTGATAGGCAATTTCGTCGCAGAAAGATTTTGTTATCAAGGTGACCTTGGCGGTTTCTTACCTATGGTTCATGAGACATTTAGGTATAAACCCTGTGTACGTGTTGAAGGTGCCTGCGATTCTGGTGGATTAGCATTAGTCAATGCAATCAAAACAATCCTTGCTGATCTTGCAGATGTCGTTCTCACAATTGGTGTCGAGGTTCAAAATAGCGTTAAGGCGATTTATGGTGCTGATTACCTTGCTGCAGCAGGCTGGTTTTCTGGTGAACGCAAAAAAGGACATGCTTATTTCTTTCCTGATCAGTTTTCCCAGCGTGCCGGTGCATGCTTTGAAAAATTTGGTCACGAAAAGATACGTAAAGGAATGTCACAATGGTATGTAAATGCCGTCGAAAACGCGCGCAAAAATCCAAAAGCACAAGAATATCATAATAAGAATGCCGATTTGTTTGCAACTGGCATGACACAGCCAAATCCTAAAGTCTTCTGCGAACACATAAATGTCTTTGACTGTTCAAAAGTTTCTGATGGTGGATCAGCTTTAATCTTTGTCTCAGAACAAGGTCTTGAACAAATCGGCATCGATAAAAAAGATGCAGTCGAGGTAATTGCATATTCTCAGGTTCAAGATGATCTCACCAAACCACCACCAGATTTCACCAAATTAACAACATGTGAGATTGCAGCAAAACGTGCTTACGAACGTGCTGCTATCAAATCTGAAAACTTGAGTGTTTTAGAAGTGCACGATTGCTTTACGATTG
>LJNI01000104.1 GCA_001303225.1 candidate division TA06 bacterium DG_78
CATCCTTGTACCAAATCGAATTAGCGATCCGAAAATCGACATCTGAATCAATATCGGTTAATAGTTCTATCAATCCCTGGTACGCCGCATTTACCTCATCGATGGTCATATCATTGAGCTCCAGAGTCTGACACATGGCTATTTGTGTGTTTCCAGCAGCGCCATTGTATGCGATTCCTAACGCCATCGCAATGCTCAGCGGTGATACAAAAATATTTTTGTCGACATCGTGGTTCACAACTTCCTGGAATAGCTTCATCGCGAATCGGTTATCTGCATCAACCAGTTTCATCTCTGTCTCAGTCAATGGTCGCGGAGGTCGATCGCCACAGGCGATGCATGCAATACTGATACACATGATGAGTATAAGTCTAAATTTTGCCATAATCCACCTCTCTTATTTCGATACTATTATACTGATTAACCGTGAGAAAAGTGTGACAACCCAGTGATATTTTAAAAATCTCGGGCTTTGACGTCATTAGTTTCGTTTTACCTGTCTGTTCAGATACTTTGTTTCAACGCCATACAATCCAGCAAGATCTCTATCTATCATTACCTTTAATCCTCTTATCATAAAAATCTTTTGTTCAATTGCTTCGTGAGGAATAAGGTCTTTCATAATGCACTCACCTTGTGGTCACAAATTGTGACTCCAAATTTGAAATGCTACTAATGACAAAGTCGGAATGATTATGGTTATAGAAATTAAATACGTGACTCATGTTAATCGCCCTCCGGTCGATTACTATACACTAAACAGTATGCACTAAGCAGTACTGGTTTCTTATAATATTATGTTCAAAAGATAGCCTAATGTCAAGACACACGGTGACACTAAGGGAATTGCGTAAGGAATAATGCGTAAGGTATAGATGAACAGTGATTGCCACGGCAACAGTGTTGCCTCGATATCGGCGTTTATATGGGAGGTTTTCTTAAATTTTGCTGCGATGATGTTTTTGGAGAGCGGGTTTTCGATGAGTCGTTGGATTGCTCGACGCAGGGGTCGTGCACCGTACACTGGATCAAACCCCTCGTGCGCAAGGAAATCTTTTACCTTCTCACTAAACTCAATGGTATACCCGTGCTCTTTAATATTTTTCTCGACCTTTTTGAGTTCGAGTTCAACAATATCTTTGATCTCTTCAAAACCTAACGGTTTAAATACAATAATTTCATCGACACGGTTCAAAAATTCTGGTTTCACATTTCTCTGCAAAATCTCGACAACATCTTTTTTTGTCTCTTCATAATCAAATGTTTCATTCTTCAGACCTTCGGTAATAATATCACTGCCAAGATTCGATGTCATAATAACAATGGTATTTTTAAAATCGACTGTCCTTCCCTGTCCATCAGTCAGCCTGCCGTCATCGAGCAATTGCAACAAAATATTAAAAACATCTGGATGTGCCTTTTCAAACTCGTCAAATAAGATGACCCGGTATGGTCTGCGTCTCACCGCCTCGGTAAGCTGTCCGCCCTCTTCAAAACCCACATAGCCAGGTGGTGCGCCGATCAGTCTCGAGACTGTGTGCTTTTCCTGATATTCGGTCATATCAATGCGCACCATTGCCTCTTCAGTATCGAAGAGAAACTCGGCGAGTGATTTTGCGAGCTCGGTCTTCCCAACACCGGTCGGACCCAGGAATATGAATGAACCGATCGGTCGTTTCGGGTCTTTCAATCCGGCGCGCGAACGTCTGATCGCATCGCTCACTGCGATGACTGCATCGTTCTGGTCAATGAGTCGTTGGTGAATCCGCTCTTCCATTTTCAGGAGTTTATCCATCTCAGACTCGACCATGCGTGACACAGGAATCCCTGTCCACAGCGAAATGAGGTGTGCAATGTCTTCTTCGGTTATCTTATCGTCGATGCCGCGCTGTTTCATCCATGCAGATTTCTTCTCTCTGTACTCTCTCTGTAATCGTTCAGATTCGTCTCTCAACTCAGCTGCTTTCTCGTAATTGCGCATATCGACTGCTTGTTTGCCTTCTTGGTTGAGACGGTCTAACTTTTTTTCCATTTGTTTGAGTTCGTCAGGCATTGAGTAAATCTCGATGCGGGCGCGCGCACACGCCTCATCGATTAAATCGATTGCCTTATCAGGAAGAAAACGGTCGGTAATGTACCGATCAGAAAGTTTTGCTGCTGCACTAATCGCACTGTCGTCAATCACGACGCCGTGGTGCGATTCATACCTGCTCTTTAATCCTTTTAAGATTGCAATGGTATCTTCGATCGAGGGTTCTTTCACAAAGACCGGTGCAAATCTCCGTTCGAGGGCAGCATCCTTTTCAATGTGTTTACGATACTCATTGAGGGTCGTCGCACCGATACACTGGAGTTCGCCACGTGCCAAGGCAGGTTTGAGCATATTCGAGGCATCGATTGCGCCTTCAGCTGCGCCAGCACCGACAATCGTGTGTAATTCATCGATGAAGAGGATAATCTCTCCCTTGCCCTTTTTGATCTCATCCATTACTGCTTTGAGACGGTCTTCGAATTCACCGCGGTACTTAGAACCAGCAACTAAGGCACCCATATCTAAGGCAAGGATTCTCTTGTCTTTGAGAATCTCCGGTACATTTTTCTCGACAATCTTTTGCGCTAACCCTTCGACGATTGCGGTCTTACCGACACCGGCATCACCGATGAGTACTGGATTGTTCTTTGTTCTGCGCGAGAGCACCTGAACGACTCGCTTAACTTCACTATCTCTACCAATCACCGGATCGAGTTTTCCCTGTTTTGCCAGAGCTGTGATGTCGCGTGCGAAACGCTCTAATGCCATGTACTTGTTCTCAGCATCTTGATCAGTCACCCGCTGTGAACCGCGAATCAATTGTAATGCCTGGTATATTTTTTCTCTGGTAATGCCGAACTCTTTCAAAATTTTTGCGGTCTCGCCTTCACGCTCTTCCGTAATTGCCAAGAGCATATGTTCACAACCAGCATACTCGTCTTTCATGCGCTCTGCCTCGAGCCGTGTCTGGGTGAGCAATTTCTTTGCCCGCGGTGTGATATACATTTGAGCAGTAGTTCCACCATACACCTTTGGCCGAAGTTCGAGCGATGATGCGAGACGGCGCTCAATAACATTCGGCATAATATCGATACGCTGCAGAATTTTCGGTACGAGTCCATCTTCCTGCTTTAACAAAGCAAGAAAGATGTGCTCAGTATCTAACTCTTGCTGGTTATATTCATCGAGCGTCTCCTGAGCAATGGCTAATGCCTCTTGTGCTTTCTGTGTAAATTTATCGTATCTCATTACGATATTTAGACACAATTTTATGAACAAAAGTTTATCTCAATTACTTAAGTCTTGATTTTATTATATTTCAGCATATAATATATATTAAGGAAAGCATATGAAAAAATGGATACTGTTATTATTGTCAATTGTATTCTTTGTGAGCTGTGAAGGAGATGCATCCCTCCCGAAACATACGCCACAGCATGAAGTCGAACAGATCGCACTCAATTTCGTTCGCGATGTGAAAAACAATGTGTATACTAACCAGAGTTACTATTTCGTTGCAGACTCAGAATTCATTGCTGACGATCGCGAATTCTACTTTCGCAGGTTAGAAAAATTTATAAAAAACAATGCGTGGGACCTTTACTTCACTGCCATTGATATTTACGATGGTCAGGAACTTACTTCAGACGTCATCCTAAGGGCAAAATCAGGTGATATCGTCATCTTTTGCGTAAATTACTGGAATGACACACAGCGGTGGGAACTCGATGCCTATGAATTCCCCGGGTTAACGTTCTACAGACCAGATGACCAATCGTATGAAGACTATGTAAAACAGCTGATTGCCGAAGCAAAGGACGTGGGTGTGGAATATTCGCAGCGACAAACAATAGGTAATCAGGGTACCTACTATATCGAGTATCAGTAATTTCGTTTATCGATTATCGATTCACATAGGTATGCGTATGAACATTCTTGATAGCAGTCGTAAATCTTCTTATAGTAACGGGCGATGATACTTTCAGGTGTCTACGCAGTAGTGATACTGCTCCTCTTGTTTCTCATCTACTTCCGTATCGAAAAAGTACACCACCAAAAAAATATCACCTCAATCCCAATTCGTATCTGGGTGAATGGTACTCGGGGAAAGTCGTCTGTGACGAGACTCATTGGAGCAGGATTGAGAGCAACAGGGACAAAGGTCATCGCGAAAACGACCGGAACCATGGCGCGATTTATCACAAAGAATGATTTTGAACTACCTGTGCTTCGCTTAGGTAAAGCAAACATCAAAGAGCAGATTAGTATTTTGAAAATGGCGGCAAAGGATAAACCAGATGCTGTCGTACTTGAATGTATGGCATTGCGTCCAGACCTCCAGTGGACTGAGTCGATAAAGATCGTACAGCCGACTGTTGTGATCATCACCAATGTACGCGCCGACCACCTCGATGTTATGGGACCAACTATCAAGGACATAGCAAAAACTTTCATCAATGTAGTACCTGATAATTGCCGAGTGTTTACGACAACATCTCATATTTTTGATGATTGTGCAAAAACAGTGAACCGTAAAAACATAAAAATTTCTTTTTCTGATGCTGCAGCTATTTCAGACAGTATCATGAAAAAATTTTCATACATTGAACATAAAGAGAATGTTGCCTTAGCCCTTGATGTGTGTGAGTACTTTGGTATCGATAAAAAAAATGCACTAAAAGAAATGTACCACGCACATCCTGATCCGGGTGTCTTACAGAAATACGTTATTAATTTTGCGGGCAAGCGGTGCACATTCATATATGCCATGGCAGTGAATGATCCTGATTCGACCCATCGTATCTGGCAGACAATTGATAAAGGTTTTCCAGAAATCGCTGTTCTCATTAATTGCCGTAGTGATCGGATTGACCGTTCAATCCAGCTCGCTGGATTGGTTACAAAACATCTTACAGCACATAAATACATTCTCACCGGTGCCGGAACAGACATCATGAAGAGAATTATGGTAAAAACAATCGATAAAAATTGCATTCTCGATAGTGGAAATAGAGAACCACACCAGGTCTATGATACCATAGGCAATTTTATTGCTGATAATTCCTTGATTTTTGCGATAGGCAATACTGTTGGCTATGGTGAACAGCTCATTGCAGAATTTTTGAAACACGAGGAGAACACATGTTAATCGAAGCAATTGGCATCGGAATGTTTTTGAGTCTCATTCTCACTGAGACGATCGGTCTGGCAGCTGGTGGGATTGTCGTACCTGGCTATATCGCTTTAACACTGCATAATCCTGCGCAAGTACTCAGTACGATTATTATTGGGATTATCACTTTTTTAATTGTCAAACTGCTCGCCTCTTACATTATCTTATACGGTCGGAGATTGCTCATCGTATCGATACTCATTGGTTATCTGCTCGCATACTTTACTAAAATTTCACCAGCGCTTACATTAAACGCGCTCAATTTCAACATAGAAACGATAGGTTTTGTCATTCCTGGACTGATTGCCTATTGGATTGCGCGACAGGGAATTTTCCAGACTGTTGCTGCGATGGTAATCGTGTCGACCCTGGTGCGTTTGATATTGATCATTGTTCATAATGGAGTGGTGACATCATGAAACTCCGTGAAGGTAAAATATCAAATATCCCGCTCTTAATCGTCACGATCATCACGCTTGTTTTTATTACCCTCGAATTAAACTCTAAAACACGGGTTAAGACTGCATATTTTGACGAAAAGGTTCGTGCTGCAGAACTGACCCTACGCGCGTATGGTGTCATTAAAGAAATGGTAGATCGACTCAACATCCCGATTGACCAGATAAACGATCCGAACGGTACTGGTCTTATTGGCATGCAGTACTCACCAATCACTACGGAACGAGGCGACCTCAATGCCAAACTTACTTCGACCAATCCGAATTTTGCTGCGCTGATTGTTCAATTACTCAAGGAATCCGGCGTCGAGCAAGATGATATTATTGCAGTATCTTTTACCGGTTCTTTCCCGGGTTTAAACATTGCAGTATTGAGTGCCCTTAAGACACTAAAATTAAAACCGATCATCATAACATCGGTCAGCTCATCAATGTGGGGAGCAAATTATCCTCAATTAACCTATTTAGATATGGAAAAAGAGCTGCGCGATAGGGGAATCTTCGATTATCAATCGATATATGCATCAATCGGTGGCGAAGATGATATTGGCAGGGGAATGAGTCCTGAAGGACGAGAAATTATTGAAGCTGCTATGAGAAGGAACAATGTATTGATGCTCGAGGCAGCAAATTTGACTGAGTCGATTCAAAAACGATGTGAAATTTACACTGCCAGTGGCAAACCCAGAATATTTATTAATGTAGGCGGTGGTTCGGCTGCGTTAGAAGGTTGGGATATTCCCTCGGGCTACATACGACCATTTGAAATAAAATCAGGACAGGGTCTTATCGCTCAGTTTTCCAAATCACACGTGCCGGTGATCAATGTGGTCGATGTCAATCATCTCGCTGAAAAATATCGTTTACCAATCACACCGATTCCTTTGCCAGAAATCGGCGAAGACAATTTATATTATCAAATGAGATATTCAGTGAATCAGGCGATTGTCTACACAATTTTCCTGGCAATACTGCTTTTTTTTATATTACGCTTCGACATTGATTATTATTTGAGAAAACTATTTTTAACATCGCAAAAAAATAATTAGTTAAGGAGGTATTGATGATTAAGGTATTACTCATGTTTATGATTTTAGGTCAGATCAAGAGTATATCACCAAATAAAAAATTGGATATCGAAATTGTCACGAAAAAGACTGAAACGTATACCATCCTGACGAGCAAGGACCCTATAAGCATCACTGTTGAAGGACCAACCTATTTGAGGGTGTATACGAGGATACCCTGGCCTAAGGAAAACACAGGAAGCGAGATGTATAAAATTATTCTCCAAAAGAACGAAATGGATGAGGAAATTATTACATTCGAATCCGATGTTTCCAACGTCACCAAAGATAAAACAGGTAGACAATTGAGTAAGTGGCGGTCATTTTATATCGAAGTCCCTGAAGGGAGTAACACGTATAACATACTCCACTGGTCTTCACCGAACGATACAATTCTGCTCAATTTCCGGTATGAATCACCTAAGGAATGGCAGGAGATAAGGGCGACCGACTACAAGAGTATCATCGAAGCCATCGAAGAAGAAAAGATCATAAAGTATTATGAATTGGGTAAAGAAGGCGGCGTAAAACTGGAAATCACTGGTCCGACAAAATTACGGGTCATCACACGACTGGACTACGATACAAAGATGTTAGGTGAACAGAACTATACAATACTCGTTAATGACAATGGCAAAGAAGCAAAACATTCTTTACGATGTTACAAATCAGAGATTATTGAGTATAAAGACAGGAAAGATATTATTCCCTCGAATGCCCGTAATTTCTACATAAATATTGGTTCTGGTCGGCATGTGTTAACGTTTACACTTTCTGGGACCATTGCCCAGAGTGCTGCTGTGAGATTCTTGGTCGAAGAATAATGAACATTCTACTGATTTTCATTACCCTCTGGGATTACTCATACAACGTTGACTGCGATTTTATCTATGATGACAACATCTTCGCCTATTCCCAAGAATATCTCGATGATTTCATCAATCAGGTTCGGCCCTACCGTTTTCCTTTTGAAACCCATGATGATTTGATAAGTAGCATAGATCTGGGACTACTCCTAAGAAATAAATTTTTTGGTAACAGAACAACGACCTTCAACTTCGACATCCGCGTTAATCATTACCTGGTGAATAATCAAAAAAACTATCAGATATTAAGAATCGGTATCCGACAGTCATTTGGCAGGTATGCGGTAAAACTATCATATTATATTATTCCCAATTACCTCATCCGCTATTATCAAAATCCACAAGAAGAGAACAGCAATTATATTGGCTGCGAAGTACAATACCAGAATGTACAGGGCAAATTTTCATATATGCCTAACCCTCTTCTTTCTATTTCGATTGTCTACAACCGAAAATGGGATGACTATAGAGAAGAGTTTAGTCTGTACGATGCAAACAGTCATATCGTTGGTTTTGATTCAGATATTAAAGTAAAGAAAAATCTTGGATTACAATTTGGTTACGAGCTCAAGACCTCGCGTATCGATTCGCTCAGCGCTATTGAAACCACGTCGGAACCTATACCAGACGGCGCATATAACCAACACACCGTAGATGCGGGAATTATGTGGGGATTCAGGTTCTTAAAACCAACTGAAGTAAAATTACTGTACAGATATTATTTTCGGAATTATTCTACGGATTTTGCTTCTGATTCCATGCATTATGGTCGACATGACCACAACCATAGAATCCTGATAAGTACTGGATTCAAAATCTTTCCGGGCATGAAAATAGAAGTTTCGTATCTGAAACAATGGAGAATTGCGACATCAGATATATTTCCTGATATTGATGAAATCAAAAATTACAATAAATATAGAATTAGTTGTGGTTTACATTTCTACCATTAGGAGGACATATGATAAATCCGAAATCCGAAATCCGAAATCCGAAACAAATTCAAATTTATAAATCAAAATGTTTTAAACACTGTTTTCGTCTCGTCCAGCACTTTGTCCCGAGACGCAGTATCCAGGGAAGACTCGGCATCGAGGGAGAATTTTGGTCATTGGGGATTAGAAATTGTTTAGGATTTAGAGTTTTGAAATTAGTATTTAATCGAACTATAGAGAGGTTTCTACTGATATCACTATGCCTTTTCTTAATTGTCTCTTGTAAAAGCCCCATCATACCTGAAGCACCTTCGTTCAAAATATTGAGTTCGTGTTCTTTACCAGGTTATGCCAAAGGATTAGATAT
>LJNI01000105.1 GCA_001303225.1 candidate division TA06 bacterium DG_78
CCATCGCATTAAATGTATAGATTCCAAAATATCCCTGAGAGACAGTTGCATCGGTAAATGGGCAGTCTGGAAGTAAATTGTCATCATAGTATGCCCATATCGAATCAGCAATCATCACTAATTTAAACTTATGCCAGGAAGAAGCACCGGGAACACCTCCGGGTATTTCTCCAGCAGACCATTCTCTGATAACCGTGGGTGTCGCACCAACAAGTAAACGGAGCAGAAGTCGAGCATCATTGTCAAAATCAGAAACAAGAGTGTACAAGGCGAGAAGTCCGGTATCCATTCTGATACAAATACCATTGTACGTGCCAATTGATGTTCCTGGACTGACAATGGTGTATATCCATGACTCAATCGAATAATCATCAAGAGCGAGTTCACCAGCATAGGCTGCGGCAATCGGCGCTGAATCATTCGCGATACTTCCTGCCCAGTCATCACCTCCTGGTGTTGTTGGGTCATTGATAACCGTCATCTCATCACCAATCCACGGAAACCACTCTAGCTGCATAGTACCATCAGTAAAGTGCTCTTCATAGAGCACCTGACCAAAGAGCAGACTACTTAATAAGGCAAGACTTATGAATATCTTCATTTTACCTCCTCTTTAATTTTTTGAAATTATTGGTACCTTCTATTCTGTCGGCAGCGGAGGAATACTCCTGATCCCCCTCTTCGAACCTGGTGTGTTATCAAATTCTTCGATTATGTAAAACAGCAGCAATGGAAAGTAACGGGTAAATTTACCGTGCATATATTCATGCGCGAGATTGACGAATTCCAAGAGTTTTTTTTCTGAAGGAAGTGCTGATTCATCTTCAGGGTGTACAACACGAACAATCGTGCGTAGTTCAAATGACGGCACATCGAGGAAGACGATCGTGGCAACTGGATTCTCCATGGCATTCAAAAAGGTGTGGGTTTCAAACTCAGGAGTTGCATACAGTTCCAGAGAGGTCTGTTTACGCCAATCAACAAAAGCAGGATCCTCATAAAATGATTTGAGCACACCCATCTTTTCTGGCATCGGATTCTCATACGTTTCCTTTAATTTCACTATCGCCTTATCAATGTGTTCATCTTTTGGTGCCAACCCAATACCTTTGATTGCGTTATTAATGGTAAATTGTGAATCGAGACGTCCCAGGCCATACGTCGCGACAGCACCAGAATGTGGACCACCCAACTCAGGCATTTTACCGGTTCTCATCGCCTCTTTTATCTTCTCGAGAAATTCGAGGCGACGCTCAACATTCCATTTACTAAATTCTTCACTTGCTTTCCGTATCTGAAATTCCTGCCAATTACCATCAATCTTTGCTTTGATCGTGCCACTCTGATAACCAGACACATCAATATTTTTCTGTACAAATTGTTTGTCTTTCCAGAAGTTTTTTGTAGAATGTTCCCATTTCCCTGCCCAGAGTAATTTGGGAATTTTTCCAAAAAATAACACAATCGGTGTTATCAATCCCAGTGCCTTTAAAAATCCTCTCCTCGTCATAGTACCTCCTTCTCAAAATCCAATACCAAGAGAGATGCGATGTGTGGAATCGAGAATACCCATGTGTACATAGGCATAATCAACACAAATTTCTTTTTTACCAATACCTACCTTGATACCTGCACCAGCACTCAACTTTTGTGTGTCATGATTAACCTTATACCCACCTCGTACGAAGAGCGTATTGAGTAGTCCATACTCAACACCACATTGGAGTTTCTCTTCGCCATCATTCGGATGTATACCGTCTATGGCAATCGTGAGGCGATGGTCATCATTGATAAAAAACGCCTCTTCTTTTCCAAGGAGGTCGAACGCAATGCCTAATTTAAATGCCAAAGGTAAAGGGAATGACTCGGTTGAGAGTCGTGCCTCAACATCTGGATTACCTTCATACTCTGGCCAGGGGTCTGTCTGCACAATTAAATCATTCCCAGCCAACTGCATTCGACCACCGTAATTAACCAGACACATACCGAGTCTCGCACCTTTCAGTGGTGTCCGAAGAATTGATCCGATGTCCAGTGCGAAGGTTGAAGCAGTTTCATTGTGAAGTGTCTGCTGTATGTATTTAGCAGTAATGCCAATTGAAAGCCGATCAGATAAGAATGCTGATGCAGTGATACCGAGGAGCCCATCAATATAGTTCATGTATTGATCAGTACCTTCAGGTTGTTCGACCGTCGTTATCTCAATATCATTACATGAAAGGAAAGAACCCCAGAGACCAAAATTGATCCTTCCAGCAGGCAGCACAAATGCAGCACAGTCGTAGTTCAGGTCAGCAAACCATTCAGTATGAACACCCGTGAGATAAATCTGATTCAGTTCGGCAATTCCTGCTGGGTTGTAGTAAATACCAGACGCGTCATTCGCCAGTGCGACGAAAGAACCTCCCATCGCAACTGCTCGAGCACCAAATTCAATTTTCAGAAATGGTGCAGCGGTTGTGCCAATTTTATTGAAACAAAAGCCGACAGAAATAAAAAGTATCAGTACGATGTATATTCTTTTCATGTCCTCTCCTCCTACTTAATGATCACAAACTTACCTTTTGCCTTAGTTCCATCATCAGTCTTCACCACGTAGATGTACAAGCCATAGGCGACCTCGAGTTCATACTTTGTGCGTAAATCCCAGTATTCATAGCCAAGATCATTGTTGTGTTGGATAGTTATGATATGTTCACCAGCAATATTGAATATTTGAATCTCGCACTCCTGAGGTAAATGGGTGAACATCAATCTCCTGTCATACGGTGTGTTTTCGTATTTTGAATGGAGGATATAGGGATTCGGCACAACCTTTACTGAATCGAGTGTGACTGCATTTGAGTCGATAAATGGTGGAATAATCGTGAATTGATAGTGTATATCAGTCGAGAAGGGTTTGTATGTTCTAATGGTAAACTCGTCACCGTCAGACGGAGGAATAGAACCTGGTCCGTTCTGAGTACCAAAGTAAACAACACCAGTAGCAGTTGCACCATCACCGTTCCAGCAGCCAATCTGATCGAAAAATCCAACTTCTTGTCCAGCATCAGTAGGGTTATACCCTGCGCCTCCAGGAATCAAATCCCAACCTTCTGGGCCGAAATAGAGCGACTCTGTTTCTGGTGGGAAAAAATCATAATATGAATAATCGAGAAGCCAGCAGTAAGAACTCACGTCAACTGGATTGAGACTATCCGTTATATCCAGCACCCGTATCGGCATTTCAATAGTCAGGTAGTCACCCCCAAAGCCATCTTCTACACCGAATACTGAACTGGCATCATTATCGACGATAATACGAAAATCAGAGGTGCCGTATATATATGGTTCAGAAACCATCGTACTATAGTCACCTATCCACCTCCACCATTCAAAGGCACAGGTGTCACCGCTCACTTTTGTCCATTCCATCGACTTAACACCACTTCCTGCATTGAATAGTGTCAATCTAAATCCATCAGTAACCGGAATATTATCGAACGACGAATCAGAGAGTTCATGATGAAAAAAGAGGGTTTCCTGGTCTGTCACATCAAAGAGATTGAATGTTGTCATGACACTATCAGCAATGGTCGAATCGTTAAAAGTAATCTCATAAGTATGCGGAACAAGCTCTGCAGGATTCAGAATATTGACCATCGCAAGTGCCTCGCATTGTCCACCACTTGACTGGAGCGTATCACCACCCTCAACATAACCTGAATTGTATCCAGAGGGCATCGGTGCAGGAATGACCAACACGACATGTGCTCCTTCAGGACGTCCTTTAGGATTTTCATACGATGGTTCGAGCGAATCTGGAATTTGATTACCCTTATCATATGCAGCAACACAGTACCAATATTCAATACCATTATAAACATTAGAATCGACAAACGTATGTTTCAAACCAGTTTCATTACCCAATGACTGATACGGAAATGCTGGGTCAGTTCCATAGATTGAATCCTTCGAGTCGAACTGGGCAATCGGCACGTAGCCAACGACTTCTCCTTTTTCATTCGTTATCTCTTGCCCCCATGTTACACCTTGATTTTCACTACGATATATTTTGTAGCCTTCGAAATCCTGTTTTTCAGTCATGATATCAACTGAAGACTCTGATGGTTCAGGGTCCCAATACAAGGTTACCTGTTTGTATCCTGCCACACCGTAGACCAATGGTGGTGTTGGAGGTCCACTGCCTAAAAAGTAGTTATCTGCCATGACGAGTGCCATTGTAAGATTCTCGAAGAGGTCTGTCGAATCAACACCACACACAACGACAACAGTGAACTGCAATGTATCATACGGCATGATCGTCTTTGGCCCTGATGAAACAAAAAAGTTGTAGGCGCTCGTGGATTCTGGTGGCAGGGATTGCACGAGTGAAGGATCATCGATGTGTGTATCAGACCCGTGGAAAAAGAGGGATGAATCAATGTCCGGGTCAGATGGATCAGAAATAATAATTGGATACATTCTAAAATCTTCAATCGGCTCATCCTGTTTTCTGTAGTAGTGGAAATCGGTGATTTCTTGATTTAAAAATCCAATACCGACCATACCGACAGATTCCCAGGGGTCCTGCGCAGCACCATCTGCATCCCAATAGTAAATAAAGGTAATGAGTGAATCCCGGTATAACCCAAGGTAATCCTGCATATCGTAATCACAACGGATTTTGCCGCGAAAACCGAGGTACATATCACTGATCGCTGTCGTTTTTGTACTATATATGTGCAGATCATAAAAGAGTATATCCTGGGCATAGATACGACCATATGAATAGGTCGATTGATTCGCCTGGAGTCCAAATCCTTCCTGGTCATTGAAAACACAGAATAAATCCTGGTCTGAGGTAAATTCACCTTCTACTTCTTCACCAGTCTGAGGATCTTTTCTATAGGGACCAGGCCAGAATGGTTCACCTCCACTTTTGGGCCACGTTTTAGTATTGTCCGAGGTTGCCATAATCGGTGTGCCACCTGGTATTGTATCCTCACCTGAGAAGAGTGAACCATAGGAACCCTCAAGTGGTGCCCATTCAGGCGTCACATGATCGAATGATTCAATAACCGTATCATTACGTGCCACAAAAATTCCAAATCCGGTGCAGTATTGATGCGTAGATGGAGTCGCATCCGGCCAGTGGAACGCCGGGGTGATGTAATGGTGGTACGAAATGAGACCAAAATTAGAGGTCACATTCGAAAGCTCTCCCTTATCTGAAATACCGACTGCCTTGTCGGTTTCTGAGTATAATAGTAAAAATAGAATCAATACCATAGCCACTCCTTTATGGTAAACTCACCCTGATGCCAGCCTTGATTGTCCTTCGTGGACCAACATTCGAAGGGTCTCTGATGTAGTCGAGTGAACCCATAAGACCACCTGCCACTTCACCAGTATCCCACGGGTCACCTGTTCGGGAATAAACATATCGCGGATTTATATGATCAGTGAGATTCGTACCTTTGATAAAAAAATCGACGGTTGTCAGACCAAATTTGACTCCCTGATGGACCAGGACATCGAGCGAATAATCCCAATCCATCCTGCCAGAGTTTTCTTCCACGACAATACCCTCGCTTATGTACGGGGTATACGGGAGACCACTCGCTGCCTTGAAACTTATTCCAATACCCGCTCGTGTACCAATAATAATTTCACAATTACTCGAGAAGGTATGTCTCCGGTCAAAATCGAGATAGTACTCCTTCATCCGTTCTGGATTTCCATAGTAAACATCATAAAAACCCTGTGTCGCAAAAGAACGATTACCCCGCGCGATCTGATATGTGTAATTGATAGAAAATCCAAAATGAGAAATAACTTCCCGCTTTAACGTAATATCAATACCCTGTACACTACCGAAATCTTCATTTGTATAGATAATGTAATCATAGGGAAAGGGTTTCACCTCGGTCGTTGCGAGTAGATTTTTAATATCTTTCAGAAATAACGTCAGATCGATTCCATATATTTCTTTGATCGCGTATTTGACACCAACCTCGTACGCAATCGTGCGTTGCGGTAGAATACGGGGATTACCTACTAACCCATAGAGCGGGATACTCTCAGGAGAGACAATATAATCACTATTAAAGTACATAATCTCGTACGGCGGAGTCTGGAAAAAATGGCCATACGCAAAGTGGAGCATTGCATTGTCAGTAATTGGGTGTGATAAACCGAGACGCGGCGACAATTGGTAACTTGGATCAACCATCGTGACCTCAGATGTTGGGTCTTCAATATCTTCCCACATCGAGGCATGAGGATCACTGTAATCGAATCGTAACCCGGCATTGATGACTAAATACTGATGCTCAATTTTATCCTGGATGAACAGTGCACCGGCACGAGGCTCTCTCACATAATCTTGATACGAAATTGGACCTCTCACAAATAATTGTTCTCGCTTGGATAGATCGAATGTGTATACATTGCCTTCGAACCCACATTTGAGATTGTGCATTTTCCCGGCTTGGAGATTGAAATCTGCCTTGATGGTGTACTTTTTGGTTTTCGCATCCTGTCTGAATATTGGGTAACCCGAGAGGTAAAATTCAGAGTAGTTATCATAAACAGGTTCAATAATGGTATCCTCATCAAGACCCGGGACTCCTGTCTTTATATTATCTTCGATATACCCAAATCGAATATTATAAAAAAAGTAATTTGTAACTGCATGGTTAAACCCGAGAATAGCCCTGATGTTTTTCTTATGGTTGACAAGATAATTCTCATGGAGGTACTTGTACAGGTGATTATAATTCTGAATTTCACTTTTTGTATAGTGTACATCGATAAGGACTTTAAAATTGGGGCTGAAGCGACGTGAAACTTTTGCATTCACTGAGCGCGCAAGTTCATATCCAAAGGGTAGGTGAGATTCCTGATTGAGATAATGACCACCGACATAAAAACGGGTATTTCTGTCAAAAGGCATTGCTCCATCGAGGCTTGCATGCACCTCGCCTAAAAAAGGCACGTCCTTGAGTGATAAGAGATCCTGTTCCCGGTAAAGGGAGTTTCCTAAAGAATCACGATGGGCATCGCTTGATGAATCATCGATCCAATCGGTTTTACGATATGGCGAAGCGTTGAGCATAAATGATGTATACTCGAACGTACTCGAGATTCGTTCACCTCCTTCTGGTGTGATAATATTTACAACTCCACTCATACTATTACCATACTCAGCATTAAATGTTCCAGAGAGCAAGGACATCTCAGAAATAAGATTCTTATATATGATCGGTGTACTCCCGAGTAATGCATTCGATACTTCGATACCGTCAATGTAGTAGGCAAGTTCACCGCTGCGGCCTCCACGAATGTGTAAATTTCCTGCAGCGTCGGTCGTTACACCGCCTTGCAAGGCAATTGCCTCGGTCGGCTTCTCAATCGGTAAAATATCCAATTCATTACGTGTGATGCGTGCTTCTTTAGATGTCATATCAATTTCGATAACTGGTTTTTTGGCAATAACCACGACTGGTTTGTCAATTTCGATTATTGTATACGCCAATTCAAAATTTAAATAGGTTGTCCGATCAATAAATACAGTAACTCCTTTTCTGATCTCTGAACAATATCCAATCATTGAGGCCTCAATATCATAAGACCCTGGAGGAACATTGAGAATAAAGTAATAACCATCTTCATCTGTTGCACCACCAGTTCTCAATGCGGGAATGTATACGTCAACGCCAACAAGTGGATCACTCGTTTCTGCATCTACTATTCTCCCACTTATTTTGCCCACGGTACCCGCAAACAAAATAAATGGAAGAGCTATGAATATAATTTTTTTCATAGGACTCCTTTATTGTTTACAAAAAAAACAGTAAACTGTGGGTCAAAGGTAATGAAAAAAGAAGACGTGTCATTGAGTTCTGCCTAATTTCGGCGATACTCGTAGCAGTATCACCATGTGCACTCATTTTATCTGCACGTACACTATAGTGAACTAAAAACAGGTACGCGCGCCCGGTGACTTTTGCCGTCTATTTTTTATACCAAAAATATTTAAGATTAAAGAGCGTTTTAGATAAAGCTACTCAGGTTGTACCCGCTCGTGGATTTCCTTCTTAAATATTTTCGAAGGTCTGAAAAAGGGAACATAACGATCAGGAAGCGTATATTCCTTGCCGCTCT
>LJNI01000009.1 GCA_001303225.1 candidate division TA06 bacterium DG_78
AACATCATCGTTATTTTTCCAGTTAGCCAGTACTGCGTTTATTTCATCGTACCGAAATCCTTTATCTTGGAGATATCGTGAAAATCTTTCTTGAAAGAAGTTCTGGTGAATCAAATATTCAGGGCCTAAATCCTTTGGAAAGGGGTCTTTAGCAACGCCTCTTAAAGTATTTGTAGTCTTTCCTAGTAATTGCAATAAGGAAATGTGTATATCAGTAGCGTCTAACAGATTGATAACACCATAACCAGTTCTCCTTAACCCGAGTGGATCGTAAGAACTTGTTGGACGTTGACCACTTAAAAAACCGCCAACAATGTTGTCAATTTTATCACACATTGAGAGTACTGCGCCTTCTTTTGTCTTTGGTAATTCATCGCCGACAAATCTGGGAAGATAGTGTTCCTTTATTGCCATTACTACGGCATCGGGTTCATTCTTTGCCTTTGCATAGTAAGCACCGGTGATACCCTGCAAAGATGTGAACTCCATGTCTCTGACCATTTGTGAAAATAAATCAGCCTTGCACAAGAGTGCGGCACGTTTTAACCCAGCCATATCCAAATCAGGAATTGTCTTAAATTGCTCGACAAGGTGGCTCAAACGTTTTGCCTTATCATAGATCGTACCGAGATCCTTTAACCAAACCATCGTTTTTGCTTGTTCTAACATCTGCTCGAGACCTTGCTCAAGGTCGTTCTTATAGTAGAAGAGCGCGTCGTACAGTCGAGCCTCGATGACCCTCGTGTAGCCTTTCCTCACATTGGGCAGTGCCTTTTTCTTAGCGCTAAAAACGCAGATGAATTTATTGGTGCCCTTCAGCCAGATTAAATTACCGTGTGATTTTAATACAGCCATTAAAATTTCTTCAGGTAAAGCACAATACTGTTCACTAAATTCTCCGGCTACTGCTTCTGGGTATTCAGTCGTACAGTTTAATTCATCAATCATCGCCTCATCATATACTGGTTTTGCTTTAGATTGTTGCGCTGCTTGTTTTATACGTTTTATGATCAGTTTTCTTCGTTCGTTAGGATCGACAACAACACCGCCGTGCCGCAAAAAATTGAGGTATTCGCGCGGCTTTTCCAACCGAATTGGTTTAAATGAAAAGTGTTGGTTTGGCATCGAATACCGATCTGCCTTGACACCAGCAAATTCAAATCGAAGCGGTTTTCTATCCAATAAGGCCACGAGCCAGCGGATCGGTCGTGGAAATCGTTCCCGCTTATCATCCCACACCATAGTCTTTGGAAACTCCGAACCAGTGAGAATCTGAGGTATTTCATTGTATAGTATTTCCTCAGTACTGGTTCCAGCGACTTCTCGTTTTCCGCATATGTACTCACCTTTCTTTGTACGTATCACTGAGATTTGTGCACGTTTGAGATTATGTGCTTTCATGAAACCCACGAGCTTCTCGGTTGGTTTACCGTGTTTATCATAAGCGATCTTTTTTGGTGGACCTTGTATTTGAATTATTTGTGGTTTTTGCTTTCTATCGAGTCCGAGCACGAGTATGCCGAACCGTCGTGGTGTATAGATAGTTCTTGTTGAACGGTAGAATATCCGCTTATCTTTGAGTGAATTCTCCACCTTTGTTGATACATCGAGTGCTGTTTTTTTCAACAATGATGGCGGAAATTCTTCAAAACCAACCTCAAGGAGAAAGTCGATCATTCTGATTCACTTCCTTTTTTGGTTGACAGGGATGTTTGTTTGATGTACAGTGCTGCTGCCTGGTTGGCGAGTGCCCTTACCCGACCAATCATCTTTGCGCGTTCAGAAATGCTAATCGCGCCGCGAGCATCGAGCAGGTTAAATACATGAGAACATTTTATCGTAAAATCATAGCCAGGATAGGCAAGACCCTCTTTGAAGAGATTTTTTGCCTCTTTTTCATACTCATTGAAGAGTTTATTCAAGAGGTCTGAGTTGGCGCTCTCGAAGTTATATTTTGAGAATTCGATTTCATTCTGACGGTATACATCACCCCAGGTTAACTCCTCATTCCACTGCATATCGAGGACTGACGGTACGTCCTGTATTGCCATAGCAATCCTATCTAGACCATAGGTGATTTCTACAGGGATAATACTCAAGTCAATGCCGCCAGCCTGCTGAAAGTACGTAAACTGTGTTATTTCAAGACCATCGAGCCACACTTCCCAGCCAAGACCCCAGGCACCAAGTGTTGGTGCATCCCAATCACCTTCAACAAACTTAATTTCATGCTCTTTGAGTTTAATGCCGATGTATTCCAATGACTCCAGATAAGTCCGTTGAATCTTTGCCTTTGCTGGTTTCATAATTACCTGGAGCTGATAGAATTGTTGGAACCGAATCGGGTTTTCAGCATATCTACCATCTCGCGGACGCTTTGAGATTTCAACATAGCATACATTCCATGGTTTTTCATCGAGGATCCGAAAGAAGGTGGCTGGATTAAATGTTCCTGCACCTACTTCAGAATTATACGGTTCGTAAAGGAGACACCCCTGCTGTTGCCAGTACCTCTTTAAACTTATAATAATATTCTCAAAGGTGTAGCTCTTTTTCATAATCCAAGTTCCTGAGAGATTGTTTGCATGCCTTTCAGACAAATTTCGATGAACTCATTGAGTTCCAAATCGAGATTTTTGCACTGAGCAATCTGTTCACGATTTGCACCAGCAGCAAAGCGTTTCTCTTTATATCGTCGGATAACAAACTCAGTATCGAGCGAGGTGAGTTTCTTATCAGGATGCATGAGTGCGCTTGCGACAATCAAACCGGTGAGCGGGTCAGTGGTAAAGAGCGCCCAATCCAATTTCGATTCAGGAGCAAGGTGACCAGAATGGACCTTGATTGCTCGAACAATGGAGCTGTCCAACCCCATTTTTTCCAAAAAATCTGCACCGACGAGACCATGTCGAGTAGCATCGGTATTGGTTTCTTCGTAATCGATGTCATGGAGCAATCCAGCCAGTCCCCAAACATGGCTATCTTCTTTAAAGTGTTCAGCGAGTTGTTTTAAACATGCCTCAGTAGCCAGACAGTGCTTGAAAAGATTCTGATTTTTCAGTTTATTTTTTAATAATGCTAATGCTTGTTCCCTCGTCATTGAATAATAATTATGTATATATTTTTAAAAAAGTCAAGACTGAGCCTCATCTCTTCCTTGATTTTTTTTATTTTTAGATTAAAATTAGATATGGGTATCGTGATGAAACAGTGCCCTGGTTACAAAGTGGCAGTACTATTCTCCTTATGGTTCATGCAGTGTGTTCCCGCTGTTAAATACATCCCAGATCCTGAAAAGGACATTGATCAGTGGATTAGGAATTTTGAACAACAGCGATCATTCAGGTATCACCACGTGTTAAAGACCAAGTCCGTATATACCAAAGCACGAGGAGATTGTGTGATAGGAAGGGGCGAACATATCTCTGGTGTCTGGTACTCAGCACATGCAGAACTTCCATTCGAGTACATTGGATTGGCTGACATAGAATATGCACGAGACAATGGTTCGTGGCAGGTTGCACCCCGCGGTGAACAATCTGATATTTTTACCCAGATTGAGCGTCTCTTGACATTTGACAAATTTGAATATATAAGCACTGATGGTGAATTTTTATATCGATTTAAAGCAAATATTCCTTTCCTCGCCCCTGATAAGCGTAAAGAGATGGTTGGTACGATAAAAATTTCTCAACGTAATTTTCTACCGAGTATGATTTGGGCTGGTTTACCTGATTCTTCTCTTTTTTTGCAGGTAGATATTTCTCATTATAATAAGGTAAAACGCATTAAGCCCCCGCGTTTTCAATGGAAAAATTACCTTCTTACGGTTGATTCTCTCGCGGTTTTCACGGATTATTATGGACAGATAAAAAGGCGGTTAGATGGAATAGGTGTGGAGTACCATCTGACACAAACCGATCGAGGCATTATATTATCACTGACTCATGAACACAACATCGAAGAGATTGAAACACTCTTCGCACACGGCGTTGTGCATGCTTACGCACTAGTGGAGACCAAAGAAAACGCTCAGAGAGTTGGATACCTCGAAGACGATATAGCGTCTGCAGTTTATTTAGGAGATTCACTATTTGACCACAACAGCATTAAAAACGCAAAGATAAAATTTGATGCTGTCTCACGTCCCTATATCATGGTCAAACTCACTAAAAAATTGGCATTACCTACGAAGATTGCTGTTGAGGTCGATGGTGTCATTGTTGGGATTGCAACACTTGACACATCAAAAAAGATAGATACAATTAATCTCTACACAATCAGACGTTATTATGAAATGGAGATTCTCCGAGCCACGATGGTTCAAACGCTACCAAACATTTTTATCAGCGAGTTCTTTGAAGAAATACAGTAATCAATGGTATTGTTTCACCTGCGTAACTCTGTTCATAAATTTTCTTTGGGTAACATAATATCATGGTAATGTTACATGTTCAGGAGGTATTGTGCTCAAAAAAGAACTTTTAGATATCTTAGTATGCCCTCAGTGTAAGGGTAGGTTGAAATATGATGTCGAAGCAGCAGAGCTTATCTGCCATGCGTGTAAGCTCGCCTATCCAATAAAAGAAGATATACCAATCATGTTAGTAGCCAAAGCGAGGAAAATAGATGATTAACCTATTTATCTTATTTTTTGTTATTAACAGTACGAACATAAAAACGCTCGGTAATGCGGGATTAGATATTTCGTTCTCGATGGATAACGTAGCAAGGCGAGCAGTTACATTTTCTGAAGCAGTGTATTTAAATAATGAAGGAGAACCAGACCTTCCATCGGTGTTGTACAAAATCGGCATTCCCCAAGATGCTGATGTTGAAATAATTGTCAGGGAGAGCAGGGGAGAAGTGATCAAGAATATCACCATCGAACCTGTCATCCATGCTGGGATATACGAAGGTCGAGATAGTAAAGTCTACGAACCCCGTAGCAATGTATATCAAGAGAATAAATTATTTCCTGAGACTATTTACGAGATTTCCCAGCCAAGTTATTTTCGTGATATTTATACGATTGATATCAGGGTAAATCCAGTTCAGTACAATCCTGTGACAAAGGAGCTACACGTATCGCAGCATGTTACCGTGAGTATTCGGTTTAAGAATAAACCAAGCGTAAAACCGATCCTCGACCCATCATTTGAAGAAATTTATAAACGAACTATTATTAATTATGAACAGTGTAAATTGTGGCGTCGTGAACCGCTTCGGAATGGAACAAATCCTTTTGCTTCTGGTGTGTGGTTTAAGATTGAGGTAGACGAAGAAGGTATATACCGTATTGGTTATAGTGAGATTCAGGGTGCAGGCCTCGATCCTGCACAGTTTGACCCGCAGACCATGAAGATTTACACCGCAGCATTCGACCTGCTACCGACTGATGTTGTGTCACCGTTTGCAGACTCGCTCATCGAAGTTCCCGTATATATTGAGGGAGAAGCAGACCATAGTTTTGATGCTGGTGACTACCTTATTTTCTACGGGTATCCTGGGAGCCACTTTGTGCCTGATAGCGAGGTGACATGGTTTGAAAACGGCTATGCAATCAATAATGTCTACTGGTTTACGTTTGGCGGTGCAGCTGGTAAGCGAATGGAAACAGTAGATGCTCAGTGGAATGGCGAGACGTCTCATACGACGGTTACTGATGTGCTCCATAGTGAAGACGATATTGGTAATCCGACACGGTCTGGAATCAACTGGTATTGGCAGGATATTTCGCCTGCAGAGGGACCGAGCGGAACTGGTTCAGTTACTCTCGATCACCCACGTGCAGACAGTGATGCCCAGGTTACAGTTGGTATTTTTACGTTGAACTCAGGCACGTGGTGGTACCAACTTGCACTCGATGGAGTTGTCTTTTTTAGTGATACACTCGATATTGGTACTCATAATAGTTGGCCACCATATTATCTCGTCGGCAGCACCACGCTCTCAGGTGATTCTTCAGTATTGACCATCACGCTGACACGACCATCAGGTACGACCGGAGGCTTTACCTCGTACCTCAATAGTATTAACATGCAGTATGAGCGCAGTACTGACATGAGTCTTACGTTCCATGCGCTGTATCAAACACAACAAACGTACTCGGTGCAATGTTCAAATGTCAATTCATCACCCTATATTCTCGACATCACCAATTTGAAAAACCCGAAGATGTTATCCAATCTCACATTAGAGAATAACACACTACACCTATCTGGTGAGTGTGATTCTTTTCAATTGCTTTACTTTTCAACACTTGCTCTCGCAAAATCTGTAGCACTGATCCCAACGAATGCAGGTACATTGAGAGACCAATTACCTGGTTGTGAATACCTCTTCATCACCCATAAAAATTTCTCCAATGCGATTATGCCACTTGTTGACTACCGACGGAATGAGTACACAACAATGGTGATTACGGTCGATGATATTTTTAACGACTTCTCGTTTGGCAAATTTGACCCCTTGGCAATTAAACATTTTTTGTACTATACGACAAATAATTGGGCAATAGTTCCAACCTATGTCCTCTTAGTCGGTGATGCTACCTATGACTACAAAAATAATCTCAATAAAGAGAGTCCTCCAAATTTCATACCTATGTACGAATCAGGATGCACGCTATCTGGTAACCCAGGTATTCCACCAAACCATATCTATGAGGGTGAATACGTCAATTTCGGAGCAGGTGAGATAATGATTTTAGGTAGGATTACAGTCCGCACGAATCAAGAAGTACGGGATTTTATTGATAAACTCTTCACCTATGAGACTGGAACCATTGATGGCATGTGGAATAAGCGTATCATCCTTGCAGGTGATGATGAATTTGCCAATGTTGGTGGTGGAACATGGGAGGGACCTTTCTTGCACTGTGGTGCTTGTGAAGGTATGATATCCTATACACCTGATTCCCTCTATGACTTTGTCAAAGTCTACATGGTGAGCTATCCGCCAGTTCATGGGGAGAATAGTCATTATAAAAAACCACTAGCTGAAAAAGCATTTATCCAGGAACTCAATAAAGGAGGTCTGGCTGGTGTGTTCATGGGTCATGGTAATACCCACCAGCTCGCTGATGAAGGGTTATTCTTCCACACTGACATACCGCAGATCAAGAATGGAAGGCGCTATTTCCTCTACTATTTTGGTTCCTGTACAGTTGGACGGTTCGATGATTCGGATTTCGAGTGTATTGGTGAGCAGCTCGTCCGTATTAGAGATGGTGCAATCGGTACAATGGCAGCGACTGCAGGCACTGGTTGTTCGAGTAATACAACAATTGGCGAGCGCATGTTTGACTATGTTACGCGCGATACTAATTTGACCATGGGTGAATCGTGTTTTCTTGCACGTGATGGCTACTGGGGATTGCACTATCTGTTCATTGGTGATCCGGCAACCAAATTACGGAGAATAGATACGCAAATGGAGATAGCAGCGTCACCTGATTCTCTGAGACCATTAGAAAAATTGAGTGTTATACCCGATGCATCGCAATATTTCTTGAAAGGTTTTGTCCGTGACACGAGTATTATCGCACTCTTCGACGAAACAACCCAGGATAAATTCAGTGGCCGCGTGCTCAGGGATGTACAGGCTGGACCAAGCACATTTGTTCCATTCCTCTATGAGATCGATGGCAAAGAGATATACCAAGGCTTTTGGGATCAAGACACTGCTGTTCTCATTGTTCCGAATATTGCGACGACGCATGTGCCGGTCGTAAAATTGAGCACCTTCTATGGTAGTTCGAGCGGCATATTCGATTCTATACGGGTCTATGGTAATGCGGCGATTTCACCGGACCAAGAAGGACCAGCAGTTGCGTTCTATGATGGTGCACGACGATTACAGAATGAAGACTGGGTAAGCGAGGAGTTTACCCTCACTGGTAAGGTCTCTGACGAGAGTGGTATTAACCTCTTATACTCAGTCGATAATGCACGCGGTTTCTATTTATTAGTGAATGGCGATGTGGATAACAAAATAGATTTACGGAGCCTCTTTCTCTACAGTAAAAATTCCTATACAGATGGTGAATTCCACGTTGCCCTCGATTTACCACAACAGAAGGATACTGTAACTGTCAATATTGCTGATAACAATAATAATCAGACAGTACACGAAATAATACTCAATGCCGAAACCACTGGTCAGATTTCTATTGAAAACTTTCTCATCTACCCAAATCCACTGCAGCATAATCAAGATATGTGGTTTACCTTCAGGCTCACGAGCCCTGGTACCGTGAGCCTCAAGATATTCACGATTGCCGGTAGGTTAATCAAGACGATTGATAATATTGTATGTAGTGCCGGGTATAACCAGATACCGTGGAATACGCTCGATGACTATCAGGATGAAATTAGCAATGGTGTCTATCTGGTCAAGATATTTGTTGAAGCAGAGAGTGCGACCGATGACGTCATTGAAAAATTCATCATTGCACGATGACAGTACAGTGTAATGTTATTTATTAATTTTGGTATTTGGGTAGTTACTCTGTCAGAGGAGGAATCATAGAAAAAGTAATTGAGAGAATTGATTACAGCACAAAACTTTCGAAGTTTACCATGTACCGAGTGCCTGATCGCACAGGGCTTGCCGCTGATATTTTCATGTCATTAGGACAACATGGAATCAATGTTGAATTGATTTCAACGAGTTCGGCTGGGCATAAACACAACAATATTTCATTTGCAATAATCGAATCAGATGTCGATGAAGTACTCAAACTCTTGGAGACTATCAAGGATAAATTTGGTGCTGAAAAAGTTGGTGTTGATAGAAATTGTGCTCTGATTACTATGTACGGTGCAAACTTGTCGACCACACCAGGTATTGCGGGTAAGATATTTGCGAAATTAGCTGAACAGGGAATCAATATAGAAATGATTAGTGCATCGCTTTCAGTACTGAGTATTGTAGTGAACAAAGAAAAGATGGAGAAAGCAGTAAAAATAATCAGAACACATTTTACTCAGTAGTATTGATTATTATATTAGTATTATAACGAGGAGGTAAAAAGTGAAACGCATAAAATATATTCCTTTTATCATCGCCATCGTAGGCATGATATGTGCTATCGTAGTACGAATCTTCTTGCCTGGAAAGGTGCTGTTTGGCCTTGCAGCATTAACCTATCTCCGTATTACGATATCAATGCTCCTTTTTGCGATTACCTTTCACCTGTTATTTCCGGAAAAGTGATTGATTAGTACTCGACTCGTTTAGGTTTGGGATTTCTGCTGCCTTGTGTTCTCTTCGATTGCGAGGATGACCATAATCAGTTCGGCACCTGCTAAAAGGCTAATAAACCAAATCGCTCCTAAAATGAGAATATAGAAAGCTATCGCCACGCCACCGAATGCACCAAATGGAAAATAGTCAGCACCATAGCGGTGGGTGAACTGGGATAATGCTGCGCCGCCCACAAGCATTGCGAAAAAGCCGATTACGGTGAATACTGCGACCACCCAAGCGATGACCTTGAAGATGACTGAGATAATCCGAAGTATATTAAATTTTTTCTCCATTATTCCTCCTTTTGAGATTCTATTGACACCATATCAAAAGTCAATACACTTGCGATTATATCATTGTAATCTTATGCAAATCACCTTGCCCCGTTAGATAATAGTATAATGGAAAATTTGTCAAATCAACTAAAAAATACTGATCTACTTTCAGATGGCATATGACCAATAGTAGATAAATATCTAACGGGGTGAATCATCTCAAAAAATATCTCTTGACATAAATGAAATTAGGTGTAAAATAGCACAGTGGAGGCGCAATGGGTGATTACCGGATAATTGTTGAACGTCGGAGACGAGAGAGGAGACGATTGCTCACTGAAGATGAATTCCGCAGATTGATAGAGACCGGGAAAGTCATTGAAAATGATAGGCGCTCATGGACAGAGCGACGTAAAGAAAAGAAGTAGGTTATGTTGTCGTATTGGAATTTTAATAAATTGAAATCCCAACAGCACCTTATCCATCGGAATAAGGTGCTGTCCCGAAGGGAAGATAGCACGAGCGAAGCAAGTGCTTATCTGGAACTGAAAAGTAGATAACACTTCACAGTGCCATTGAAGGCAGAAGGGGTCGGAACTACCGACCCCTTCTGCTTAAGGAAGTTATCTATTTAGTACTTTACTATTTTCATTACTGGATAGACGTTTTCAGAACGCGACACTGAAAGGAAATAGACGCCACGGCTGAGTCGCGCGATACACTGGTTATCCATATTAACCAATGCATGAGTGGCTGAAAGCGTCGTTTCGTATACGCGTGCTCCGAGTGCATTGTAGATGGTGATAGTGCATGGAGTATGTGATGGTTGTGTAAAACGAAGTGTGATTGTTTTGTTGAATAACGACGAGAGCAGTTCGCACCTATCTTCCATATGCGATTCAGGATGATCTGCTACACCAGGCGAACCAACAGTCAACTTGATCCAGATATCTTTGGTCAGGTTATTGGGATCATTACTCGTGATTTCAAGCGTGTCATAGTACATACTAGGTGTGAGGGCAGTCGCATCAAAACTTACCGTGACAAGAACTGTATCGCCGGATTCGAGTACGCCATTGGTTGTGTCCACTGAGAGCCAATCTACCGGTGGTCGTTCGCTCAGACTCCATTCTAAAACGCTTGTTTCAGGCCCGACATTCGCAATCTTTAAATCACGATCTTCGGTCTGTCCACTGTCTATCATGACCATGAAGAAATTTGGATTTGTCCAGAGTGATGGTCGCATTGCCGGGTCAATGCTAATGATAGCGAAATCCCTTGCATTGAGATAGCCAGCAGCGTAGAGGTTACCATCATCGCCATACACAATTGCATTGGCAACATCATTCGAGTCTGCTTGTCCATTATAGGTGTACATCCATCGTTCATTTTTTAAGGTATCGAGGCTGATGACGGTAAAATCTCTTCTCTGACCCATCACCTGTGAACTGTATCCTGCAATATAGATATTATCATCTACTCCATACACAATTGCTTTGGCTACGTCTTCAGCATGATCTATGGGACCATTATACTGGTAGGTCCACTGGTTAGTGCCTAATGTATCGAGTTTAACAACAAAGAAATTTTCTTCATTGAGGAGATCGAGTCGGTATCCAGCAGCATAGATATAGTGATCTGCACCGTAGACGATCGCGAAAGCTTCTTCTTTATTATTATTGGTTGTCGAATATACCCACCGTTCATTACCGAGCGTATCGAGACTAATCACCGTAAAGTCTCTATCAGAACCACTCTCTGTACTGTATCCTGCAACATAGAGGTGTCCATCTTGACCAAGGATAATGCTGTAGGCTTCATCAGCATTTGTTCCAGAGCCATCATAGGTGTAGACCCACTTTTCATTTCCAACGAGATCAAGTTTTATAACCACGATATCTTTCCCATTATCTGTCTCTGTACTGTACCCAGCTGCATAGATGAAGGTATTTTCGTCGTATACAAGGTCGCGTGCCTCGTCTATTCCTGATGCAGAGCCATTGTACGTATAGACTGGCAGTGCCATCCCATTGTTTGTCATAAAACTGATTACCGTAAAATCTGCTGCAGTTCCACTATTTGTGCTGTAACCAGCAGCAGTTACCACGAAATCAGTAGCAACAATGGCATTAGCGACATCATTGCTGTTACTCGTTCCATTGTAGGTGTAGAGCCATCTCTGGGCACCCCAATTGCTGACATTAACCACCGCAAAATCAGAAGAATAACTGCTCCATGGAACGATTTGTCCTGCGGCATATATGTTGCCGTCAGCCTGATACACAACATCATGTGCTACATCATAGGAAAATTGACCTAGTCCATCAAGCAAATAGTCCCATTCGTATGTTCCTGACGCGTTCACACTGAGTACAGTAAAATCCTGGCGAGTATTTGGCCTATCGAGAAATCCTGAAGCGTAAATATTGCTATCTGCACCATAGACGATTGATTTGGCATTCGCGTCCATTAACTCTGATTCATCATACGTATAGACCCACCGCTCGATTTGGGCATGTGCGAACCCTCCTAAGAAAAACGCCATAATGCATCCAACAATGACCCTTCTTTTCCATAGTATCTTCTCTTTCACTTCTCTCTCCTTTCTGCCTGAGGCTCTTGACAATCATAATTGGCAGAGCCTCGAAACCTTTATCCACGTTCCTTATAATTCTTTAGTGCCCAGATAATTATCCTTGGATTTTTTTGTTATTGATGTTCCCAAACTAACATTCTCATTCTAACGAGAGAATGCCCTCTCTGTCTACCCCTTTAGTTTTGTGAACGATATATACACTTACAGCTCATTCCCCCAAGGACAAGGATTTTCCAGGGCAGGCACGAGGTCTCTTGTGAACTTTCTGCTCACAACAGGTTATCTACATTCCTGTTCAGTAAACGCGAAAGGTTCTAGTTCGAGAACAGGCACCTTAAACTCTTTTGTGTATTCTAAGGCAAAATCTATGCCAAAAATAGTATTTTTAGGGCATAAAACTTATGAAATTGCAGCACTTGTTGTTAATTCATCAGTGGTTCACTCACGCTTAAAAAAGTGAAACATATAACGCCTCACAACTGATAGTGTACTCGGTGTGAATAGCATAAACATTCCGAAATTTCAAGATATCGTGAGGTGAAAGGTCGATTTTTTTAGATTTTCAAAAGTGCTACATTTTCCGCCTGCTCATCTGTATATCTTTAATCTACCCAGACACATGGCCATAAATCTTTTAAATTTAAGCTACTAGAGGGTTATGTACATGACCACTGTTGCACAGGATTCTGCCCCAGCTTTTCTTAGGTCTGGTGTATTTTTCCGGGGAGTGATAGACAAATAAAAAAAGGTCGGTAAATCTACCTTACCGACCCTTTTTTATTCTTGAAATCAGTATTAGTATTTTACCAATTTCATGACCGGATAAGCTATTCCTGGTCTTGAGACCGATAAGAAGTAGATACCATGGGATAGTGTCGCAATACCCTTATCATCAAGATAGAGCGAAGATGGAGTAGATGTGAGCACTACTTCATACACACGCGTACCGAGAATATTGTAGAGAGTAATATTACATGTGGTTTCTGAGGGCTGCGTGAATTGCAGTGAGATCACTTTGGTGAAGAAAGGTGAGATTACATCACACCTATTTTCTTGTTGTTCATCTGTAAACTCCTCAATACCAGTAGGTGGAATAGTTAATTTAACCCAGACACTTATTAAAGGATTTACTGGATCATTGCTTGCAATATCTAAGGTGTCATGATAGGCTCCTGGTGCAAGTTGTGTAGCATCAAGGGTTAAAGTGACATAGGCAGTATCTCCAGAGCTGAGTGCACCGTTTGTAGTGTCTTCATGGAGCCAGTCAGCTGGTGGCCTTTCAGTCAGACTCCATTCTAAGGTAGTGCCTGAAACCCCGACATTAGCAATTTTCAATTCACGGTCTGTGGTCTCACCACTATCAATCATAACCATTATAAAACTCGGATATGTCCATATTTCTGGAACTGGTGTTGGGTCGAGGCAGATCACTCCGAAACTACCATTACCACCACCGAGTCGTCCTGCAATATAGAGTCTATTATCTGCACCCCAGTGGATATCGCGGCCCACATCATTTGTATTTGCTGGCATATTCATAGTGTATTGCCAATGCACGGTTCCATCGCTTCCAAGACTTGGCGTTAAGAGGTCTTGATTTGTGTTCTCATTCTGGAGAAAGCCAGTAGCATAGGCATTGCCATCAGTACCAGCGCAAATTGCATTGGCTTGATCATTCGGTATTTGAAAACCTGAACTACCATTGCGCTTATACGTCCACTGCTTCGTGCCAGCCGTGTCAACACACATCACCCCGTAGTCATTTGATGAACCTTTGATATATCCTGCTACATAGAGGTGACCACCTTCACCGTATGCAAGAGAAAGGGCTCGATCATTACCACTCGTATCAGATTTAAAGACCCACTGCTCAGTGCCATTAAGGTCGAGCTTGACGATAGTAATATCTTCATTACCACCGTTTCTCGTCCAACCTGCAGCATAGAGGTATCCATCTGTACCATAGACAATTGATCTTGCCTGGTCGACTTGTGAGTTGGTTCCGTTCAGGGTGTATGTCCACCGTTCAGTACCTGCAGTATCAACACTCACAACCAAAAAATCTTTACTATTACCAGTTTCTGTGCTGAAACCAGCTGCATAGATGTTGCCATCAGGCCCATAGATCATATCATGGGCTGCATCAGCACTATTCGCTGAACCATCTAATAAATATACCCAGCCGAGTGTTCCATCAGCAGTGAGTTTAAGAATCACAAAGTTTTGATTGCCAGCACTGACATTCGCGTTACCTGCAGCATAGACAGCACCGTCATCACCATAGACAACAGCCTGTGCTACATCGCCTTCTGAGGCACCTCCATCAGTCGTGTAGAGCCAATTCTCTCCTCCAGAGCTATTGAGCGATACAACTGCAAAATCATTGTCAGTAGTGCTGCCAACAATCTTACCTGCAGCATAAATATTACCATCGGCTCCATAGAAAACATAATTTGCCTGGTCATCAGCGTTTCCAGTGCCATTGTAGGTGACAACCCAATTTTCGTTTCCTGCGTTATCAATGCTCACAACAATAAAATCAGTGCCGTCTAACGTATCGAGCTCTATGTATCCTGCTGCATAGACATTATTGTTGCCGTATTTAACACTGAAGGCTGTCGCCGGACCATCATGAGTGTAGACCCACTTCTGTGTTTGGGCATGTGCGAGTACTCCATTCATGAGCACTAACAGGCATCCGAGCATGAGTATACCCTTCCATTTGTTACTACGTGTTACCATATTCTTTCCTCCTTTCTTAGACATGAGATAATCGCTGTGTGGAAAGAAGACCGTGCATGAACAATTACTTTGTGAGCACAGAGCCTGAGACCTTTCATGTATTTACAGAGATTAGTAACCTCCTTACTCCTGTCCTGCTTAGTAGAAATAGTAGCAGGCACACAAAACAATTCAAAGACCTCTCCTTCTTTCCTCTCATGTGGGCATTGAGATTTAAAAATACTCTTACTTACCCTCTTGGGATTCTCCTTCACCCACGTCGTGGTTTTACAAGAAAACCATGTTCATACGATTATCTTTGGGTAATTATAGTGCCGAAGTGCTACAAAAGTGTTACAAAAAAGGTCCTTACAAGACTGAGTCGTTTAACTGCGGGGGTGGTATAGTCGATGTACTTCTTTCAAATATTCTCGGTCAATATGTGTATAAATTTGGGTCGTTGAAATATCAGCATGACCGAGTAATTCTTGAACCACGCGAAGGTCTGCTCCTCCTTCTAATAGGTGGGTAGCAAATGAATGGCGAAACATATGGGGAGTAACCCTCTTTGTGATACCTGCTTTGATGCGATATTTACGTACGATTTTCAAAAATCCCATGCGCGACATTCTTTTGCCTCGTGCATTGACTATAAGATACGGTACAGATCGTTGTTTAGTGAGCAGTGACCGTCCTGCACGAAGATACTCTTCAACTGCATTTGCTGCCTGCTTACCAAACGGTACAAGTCGTTGTTTATTTCCTTTACCAATAATGCGCATGAGTCCTGAGTCAACATCTAAATCAATCAATTTAAGGTTCAATAATTCAGAGACCCGCAAACCTGATGCATAGAGGAATTCAAGGCAAGCACGGTCTCTCAATCCAAGGGCGTTTTTTTCATTTGCAGCATCAATGATTTTACTGATTTCCTCAATAGATAAGGTCTGGGGTAGTTTCCTTCCTACCTTGAGTAATTCAAGATCAGCGGCAGGGTTGACCTGAATTGTCCTTTCGTGTATAAGATAGCGATAGAATGCTTTAATTCCAGAAATCTTTCGGTTTATGGATACTGGACTCAAACCGATGTCAAAGAGCGAGCGGATAAAGTTTCGTAAATCACTATGTGTAACAGAAATCAGTGATATTTTCTGTGCAACAACAAATTTCTCTAACTGGTGTATATCATAAAGATAGGAACGAATAGTATTTAATTCATCACTTTCAGCGATTAAGAAATTTTCGAAGCCGATTATGATATCGCTGGTTGATTTCACAATTCAACAACGAGTTTCCGAGGATAATTTGTTAAATTAATTATCTTGCCGGTTCTACTAACATACACGATATCTTCCAACCTAATCCCAAAGCCATGGTGTGGATAGTAGACGCCAGGTTCAACAGTGAAGACCATGCCAGGTACGATTTTATCGGTGTTTGTTTTTGAGAGTCCAAATGTTGGACTTTCATGAACATTGAGTCCAATGCCATGTCCGAGATTATGGCAATAACCAACCTGGGTTTTGGGGTCAGTGAGAAATGTCGTGTGACCCATCTTTTCAAAAAACTTACAGAGCTTACGTTCAATTGATACGGTTCTTGTTCCCACACGCAATATATCGAAGGCATAATCTTGTGCCTCGCACACGATACGGAAGTGCTTGATGACATTTTTAGGAGCATAACCGAAGCAGATTGTTCTCGTGAAATCAAAAAAGTAACCACCACCACGCTCCTGAGGAAAGATGTCGAAGACGATTGTTTTGCCGAGTTTAACTACCTCCCGGTCTTTTCCTGAGTTATGTGGTACACCGGCATCTCGACCTTGGGCAACAATCATTCCTTCAGTGTCGAATAAATTTTGCGCATATAGTTCTTTTCGTAAGAGATTCTTCAAATCACCGATTAAGAGTTTTTTACCATTTTTTTTCACAATCACATCATTCTTTACCTTCATACTACGAACACCAGTAATTGCAGCATTGAACGCCTTTCTAACACCACTACCGGCTTTCTTTATACGATCGACTTCTTTCTCATCTTTCGTTTCCCTGGCAAGTGTAATGAGGCTTTTGTGTTGCTCATGGACAATCTTTATATTTCGATCAAGTTTTACGAGTTGTCGAAGATAAGCGTAACCAGAACCGGGTGAGCTGTTACCGTAAAACACCACTCTTCCTTTTACGTTATGGTCAGCAAAAATGTGCTTTGTTACCACCGCATGGGCTTTTACTGAATCTTTATATCTGTCATAGATTTTCTTCGCATCATACGTGTTAATATTAATACATTTCAATCCTGTTTTCTTCGCTTCTTCTCGTTCAATAGGGTAATGGATAACGTACGCTGGCTTACCGCGTTTTTTAAGATAATGTCCAGTAATAGTAACACCGTTAAAGAGATAATACACTGTCGTATCACGGCTCGATGCTCCTTCTGCGTAGATCGCATCGATTTTCATTTTTTTCATTAATGTATCAATATTCCTTTTCATTGTACTCCTCTTTTCTGATAAAAATGGCTGAAACGCATTATACGTATAAGGATGCTAATTTGAAAAAATTATCTAGAATTACACTACCAGCAGGATGTTTATCATCAAACCTCTCGGGATGAAACTGCACTCCGTAAACAGGTAGTTGAGCATGTTTCATGACTTCAATCTGACAATTCGGTGAATCAGCGAGCAAGATAAAATCAGAGGGAAGATTTTCAATAATCTCTTTATGAGATTCTCGAACCAGAAATTTCTCACCCAACCCATCAAAAATTTTGTCATCACTGAGTCTACGAATCATGTAGTAGCCATCGAGCATTGTTCCCGTTGAAATAACATTTTCACCATATGCCATTGCGAGCAATTGGTGCCCATGGCAGATACCCAAAACAGGTTTTTTGATTTCTCTCACTAAGTGTGCTTCGATGGCGTAGCTTTCGAATACTTCAGAATCAGATAGTATGTGTTGTGAACCAGAGAGTATAAAGATATCGTACATTTTGACATCTTCAGCAGAATGAATAGTAGTGTACGATTTCACTTCAACAGTATGGACAGTGACATCCCGTATGATATTGTACAAAGCCTCTATCTGTGGTGAATTTGGTGAATAATTATCAATGATTAATGTTCTCATCTATTACCTCGAAGAGTTCATTAATAAGTTTAGATTCTTTGACCCGTTTAATTTCTTTCCCTCTTGCAAATATTGCTCCCAGGTTTTTACCACAGGCAATACCAAAATCTGCCTCACGTGCCTCACCAGGTCCATTGACTACACATCCCATGACAGCGACCTTTATAAACGAATCATAGCGTTTGAGACGATGTTCGACTGTACGAGCAATCTTTTCGAGTTTGACTTCACATCGACCACAGATTGGACAACTGATGAGCACTGGACCGTGTCGACGTAAACCCAGTGAATTGAGTATTTCATATGCGGCAATTACTTCCATAACTGGGTCTGCAGTCAGGGACACACGGATCGTATCTCCGATACCTTTGTTGAGCATAATTCCCAAGCCGACTCCGCTCCTGATGCCACCACGAAATGGAAGCCCTGCTTCGGTAATTCCAATATGAAGCGGAAAGGTAAATTTTTTATGGATCACCTCATACGCTGCAACGGTGTCATTTACATCAGCACCCTTCGCAGAGATGACAATGTTGTCGAATCTGTTTTTCTCAAAAATCTCCAGGGTGTTTTCTACAGTACGAACAATTGCTGCTGTTGTTGGATGCTTATATTTTTTTAATACGGAACTAGGGAGAGAACCAGCATTAACACCGATTCGTATTGGTACATTATTATCCTTTGCTTTTTTTATAATCTCAACAAGTTTCCACTTTTCTCTGATGTTGCCTGGATTAATGCGAATTTTATCAACACCAGCATCGATCGAATTGAGGGCAAGACGATAATCGAAGTGGATGTCTGCAATAATTGGGAGCGTGACAGATTGCTTAATTACCTTGAGTGTAGCAGCATCTGTTTTATTAGCCACTGCTAAGCGCACCATTTCGCAACCAGCCCTCTGCAGACGTCTGATTTGACTGATTACTTTTTTAATATCATGCGTTTTCATCTTTGTCATCGACTGCACTACAATGGGATGTGTTCCACCGATTTTCACTTTGCCGATTGTGACGACCTTCTTCTTTTTTCTCATTCGCACTGCCTCTCTATGCGGGCGCCGAGTTTGCGCAATTTCATTTCGAATCTTTCATAACCGCGGTCTAAATGGTAGATACGGCTTACGGTCGTCTGACCTTTTGCAACGAGTCCAGCGAGCACTAAGGCAACAGAGGCGCGCAGGTCGGATGCCATCAGGTGAGCGGCAGAGAGCTTCCTGATGCCTTTAATAACTGCGGTATCACCCTCAATCGTAATATTCGCTCCCATCCTCATTAACTCTACTGCCTGCATGAATCGATTCTCAAAGATTGTCTCTTTTATGGTGCTCGTTCCAGGAACGACAGAGAGGAGCGCCATAAACTGAGCCTGCATATCAGTGGGAAATCCTGGATACGGTGCGACAAAGATATTTGTGGCATGCATATTTCGAATGCCTTTTACAACAACTTTGTCATTTGATTTGTCAATTGATGACCCGATTTCTTCAAGTTTATCCAGGACTCCGGTTAGATGTTCGGGCTGGCAATGGGTAAGCTCTATCTTACTACGTGTGATTGCTGCGGCAACTGCAAAGGTACCTGCCTCAATGCGGTCTGGGATTATTCTATGGTGAACGCTAGCAGGTGTACATTTTCCCTTTACGACGATTGTATGAGTGCCATGACCAGATATAGTACAACCGATTTTATTTAAAAAATCTGCCACGTCTACAACCTCGGGCTCACATGCTGCTGGACTTATGATCGTATCACCTTTTGCGTGGGTTGCCGCGAGCATGACATTAATGGTTGCACCAACTGATGTACCTTTTGGTCCTTGTAAATTCACCTCTTGTCCTTTCAGAAAGTGAGTTTGTGCATGTACAAAACCATCTTTAATTTCTATGTTGGTCCCCAAGGTCTCGAGCCCTCGTATGTGCATATCAATTGGTCGCGGTCCAATGGCACAGCCACCTGGCAGTGATACCTTCGCCCTACGTTCACGTGCCAGTAAGGAGCCGAGCACGTAGTACGACGCGCGCATTTTTCTCACAATATCGTACGGTGCATCAATCCTTTTAATCTTCGGCGTATGCATTTTCAGAGTATTGTGAGAAAATTCGACCTCAGAACCGAGGTGTTTGACAAGTTCTATCATGGTTCTCACGTCAACGAGGTCAGGGATATTTTCTAATACTACTTTTTTGTCGGTCAAGAGGGCTGCGGCGATGATCGGTAGTGCCGAGTTTTTTGCACCAGATATTTTCACCTTTCCGTGCAGTTTGGCGCCGCCTTCAATGATGAACCGGTCCATGCGAAAATTATATGGAAATAAATAATCTTGTCAATGATGGCAAGGATACACTAATTGTAATATGCTCTTAGTATTGTATTTGTATTGAAATACAATTAAAGTATTTATAAGGATTATTGAAGATATTGGGGACGGTGGCAATTATAGTCACGAGAGGTGGTGATAGGTGTGGACATACCACCGTCCCTTTCTGATACTGACTACTTTGTGACTAAGAACTTCTGCATGACATTATCATGTGATCAATATTAAACAGTTCATGATGAACACATCATGAAGAAATTTCTATATGCTCCAATGCTTAGAAGGACACATAATATACTATCTATCAAACAAACCGATTTCTTCTTGTCCTTCTATAATCAGATATTCTTGTATATATTGATAAATTAAAAATGAAATCGGCTGAGTATTCCTCCTTGATAGTATATTTTAACAAACATACCCTGTGCTTGTTTTAATTCTTGAGCTTCATTTCCAGGCATCATCAACGTTAAATACACAGGTGCGCCATCTATCTCCATTGTTACTTCATATTCATATCTTCCCTGATTATCAATCACGTTGCTCGTCTTTTTTACGTCGATTAATTTACCATACTGCTCTACGATTGGATAATCAGCGCGTGCAAGACCAATGATGCCAAGCATTATTACACACAATAGACTTAGCATCACTCCTTTTTTTGTTATATTCATTTATTCCTCCTTTTTATGCACATTTATCGTACATACACAGGAGCAGTTTGAATTACCTCAAACTACCCTGCTATTTTATCCATTATTGAATCAGTACAAATTTACCGACCTCATTCATTAATGGTGACTGGAACGAGTAGAAATAAATACCCGCAGGAAGGTTTTCATTGTTCGATATATGGTAGGTTCCAGGTGTGAATGTCTGGGATACGAGTGTTTCTACTTTTTTGCCAAGAGCATCATACATTGAGAGGTCAACATACGTTGCTTTATTGAGCGTAAGTGAGAAATTCACTTTGCCTCTGCTATTTATTGGGGCACTGGTTAATACTACGTTGTGTGTGTTATCTGATTCTTCTTCAGCTGATGATCGATGGATTGGTTTATACACTACTATTGGACTATTTTTCCACCAGGTGATACGTCCAAGAATATTAGATACAGCAAGCACATCTTCATAACAGTCATTGTCTATGTGAGTGGCATAGCCAGAACCAACTCCCCAATAGTCCAGAGCAATAACATATTCTGTAAAATGCTCATCGCCATCATTCTTCCACCAGGTGATGTTCTTTTCGTGACTACGACTTCCTCCATTATCTCTTCCATCTTTATAACATGAAGCCGCAGTAACTAAGATATCCTTATTCTGATTATCATCCAAATCGGTTACATAGATAGACGTAGCTGCTAACTGCATTTGATAGCAAATCGTGTGAAGGTCAAAAATCAATCCATCTTGTGATATTATATCACTCCTCCTCTCCATCCATACAAGTTTTTGCCCATAACCTAACACAATATCCGCATCGCCATCACTATCAAGGTCAGTCACATAATTCGGATACGGATCAACTCCTTCAACCGTAGAGAGAAAATGCTCGATGAAATTAGGTGGGCAAGCACCATCATTTTCAAACCAGGAAACTACACGAATTGTCCAACTTGTAGCCACAATATCAATGTCGCCATCACCGTTAAGATCCCCAACAGAAAAATGAAGCATGCCTCCGGATTGTTGAATAGCGTGTTCAGTGAAATTACCAGAGCCATTGTTCTCCCACCAAATTGGGCTCTGATCATTCGCACCAGTTGCTATTACATCGATATCATTGTCATTGTCTAGATCAATGGCTTCTACATAAATGCCACCACTGAAACCATCAGCAATAAGGTATTGGTTAAAATTTGGGGGGCTTCCACCATCATTTTGCCACCAGGCAATCGTGCCTGCACTGAATGCAATTCCTAAAACATCTATATCTCCGTCACCATCTAAATCTGCAGCACGGACACATTGTGCTCCATAAAATGTATTGGAGATACTCTGTTTAGTAGAAAAATGTCCATTTCCATCATTCTCCCACCAGGCGATTTCGTCGAGCCCATAAGAAGCACCCAAGACGTCATTATCACCATCATTGTCTAGATCTGCTGCATATACTGATCTCGCCAGTTCGAAGTTTACATCAATATCACGAGGTGACCAGCGCATGGGTAGACTTTGCGCAAGTAAAAGAACTGGCACCACAGGAATACATATTGCCAATTTATTAACAGGAATCATGATAGACCTCCTTTTTCTTTACCTTTACCATTCTCTTTTTAAGATTCCTCTAACTTGGGAGATGGGTGTTAAGAAGCAATATTTCCTTAACACCCATAACTCATTCTTTGTTATATGTATGGCTGGATAAATAAAACGTAGACCATTGGAAGTATTATACCTATAAGGGTGGGCCAGTCTATTTCCAGAGTTGGCACTTCTTCTACTGGAGGAAGGATAATGATGATGATAATACTATCTGGGGGGATAGGGTCTGGGTTAGGGTCTACACCTGTAAATATGCCAGCCATTGCAGGGCTTATTAGACCTGATAACATCAGCAATACTAAACCTGCGATTATCGTGCGTTTTATCTTCATTTTAGCCTCCTTATCGAATGAACACTAATTTGCCACCCTTATGTTGCCATGGTGCCTCAAATTTATAGAAATAAATTCCTGCTGTTGCTTGTGAAGTCCATGGGATCGAATAATAGCCGGCTGCTTTCCTTCCTGATAGCACCTCATCGACCAGTCTTCCTGAAACATCATAGATTCTGAGTCTTACAGTAGTAGCTTCAGAAAGTACCAGATTGAACACTGCATGACCTTGAGCCGGATTATTTTTTAAGCCGAATGAGAAGCGTATGGGTTTATCTGAATCTTCTTCAGTAACACCAGGATCATACGTTTCTATTATTTTTACTAAACTATCATTGGCAGGATTTACATCACCTGGAAGCTGAGTATAGACGGTTACTGTATAGGGACCAGCTGAGAACATAAAGTCAGGAGAGAATGTAATTTGTATACTATCGCCAGGCGTAAGATCAGTGACAGTTTCAGTTGAAGAATATCCACCAGGATTGATTTCACAGGTGACATCAAAGGTTTCTGTATCAGTGCCGATGTTTTTTACAGTTGCCTGAGGATTGAGTGTCGTGTCTTCAGGAAGAGATGAAGAAATATCAATAGATATTGTCCCAACATCTTGAACAACCGGATCGAGATTATTTTCCCACCAGGTTATTTCGTTGGCAGAATACGCAGCGCCTAAGACATCTACATCGTAATCATCGTCAAGGTCAATGGCATGCACAGACCAGGCACCGTTGAAACTATCAGCGATTGTGTGCTGAATGAAATTTTCATCTCCAT
>LJNI01000106.1 GCA_001303225.1 candidate division TA06 bacterium DG_78
AATACACGAGACAAGCCGACATTCTCGTCGTTGCAGCAGGAAGACCACACACGGTTAATGGTGACATGGTAAAACAAGGTACAGTTGTCATTGATGTTGGTGTCAATCGCATCGAAGATAAAACGAAAAAATCAGGGTTTAGACTCATTGGCGATGTGGAATTCGATGATGTGAGTCAAAAGGCGAGTGCGATTTCGCCAGTACCAGGCGGTGTTGGACCAATGACAATCACCATGCTCCTCTATAATACCATCCGATCTGCAAAAAACCATGCCGGGATTACATAGAATGAAGATGCAATTTAAGACAATTGAATATAATAAACAAAACAATGAAATAATCATCCTCGACCAGACAAAATTACCTGAAGAAGAAAAATACATGAAATTAAAGACAGTCGAGGATATGTATAATGCAATAAAGAATATGCATTTACGTGGTGCTCCGCTGATTGGTGTGGCAGCTGCATATGGCGTAGTTCTAGCAGCATGTTCAGACAGTTCTGCAGATGTAATAAAGGCGGCTGATTATATCAAATCTGCAAGACCTACAGCAGTTAATCTTGGCTGGGCAATACAGAGAATGAAAGACAAAATTGGTGATGAAAAGAATTTGTTTGAAATACTGTTAAAAGAAGCCAGGAGTATTGAAAACGAAGATAAGGAATCGTGTCGAAAAATTGGAGAATTCGGCACTGATCTGATAAAGGACAACTCAAAAATTATGGTGCACTGCAATGCAGGTGCACTTGCAACAAGTGGAATTGGAACAGCATTGGGCGTCTTGTACACAGCAAAGAGCAGAGGCAAAAAATTTGAGGTTTATTCATGTGAAACAAGACCTCTGTTGCAAGGTGCACGACTCACATCATGGGAATTGACTGCCAATGATATCGAGACGTACACAATATGTGATAATATGGCTGCTACGTATATGCCAGACATGAATCTTGTCCTCGTAGGTGCTGACCGAATTGCCAGTAATGGTGATACTGCTAATAAGATTGGCACAAAAGGACTCGCAATCATTGCCCAGCATTACAATGTGCCTTTTTATGTTGCTGCACCAATCTCGACTTTTGACCTTAACATAAAATCTGGTAATGATATACCTATTGAAATTCGCTGTGAAGATGAAATAAGAAAATTTAACACAAAGGGTATTGTTGCAGAAAAGGCAAAAATATGTAATCCAGCATTCGATGTCACACCAGCATCTCTTATCACGAACATTATCACGGAAAAAGGAATTATTAAACCTCCTTTTGAACATAAGATTGAAAAAGCAACTAAGAATGTCCAATAACAAAACTCACATGATAAATCAATGTCCAAAGCAAAACTGGCATTGTTAATTTGAAATGTTGTTACTACTTTTTATACTAACGTACGATTCTCTTCCTCCTCTTCCTGATCTCTCAAAAATTGATTTTCCTGAACCTCCACTATGGGTTGCTTCACAAAACCAATACCTTACACTTCACGGTTATGGAGGAGATTTTTACGGAGGTTATTTTAATCTAAGCATCCAGCGTTTCAACGCGAATGTACTGTATGAAAAAAAGCACGATTGGGATACACGTACGTATGGCGAAATAACGGCCAATTATTCAATCCCTCTAAATCGTTTCTGGATACAGCCGTCGATATATGGATTTTTCTTAGATAGAAATTTTACATACAGATTACTCAATCCGTCACTCGATTTCTCCTCAACTTTTCCCTGGGCAGTTGTTTTTGGAAAATTTAGCTATGACCAATGGTACTACAGTAACGACTACCACAGTGAACATGAAGCACAACTCTCGATTATCTTCGACCAGACAGCCTATCTTCCCCATATCGAAATATCTGAAGTATTTACAGGTGGTCGTATTAAACCTGCAATCACCGGAAAACTCCACGTCCGTAATTTCCATATCGCAGCTGGAACACCAATTGCGGACGGTTTTGTCTCTCCTCACCTAGACATTCAGTACCTCGATCCGAAAATTAAAGTGGAGACAAGATTTAAATCAGGATTAATATATAAAAGACTACGAAATTTTTTTGACCCCACAAATCCACAACACTACAGAATACCAGTTCCTGACGAGAGTCTTAAACTCGGTATAGATTTAAATATATCTTTCGATTTCTATAACCACATCTTTGGGATTTATAGCACCTTTCGAAATTGGTCTGTCCGACTAATTCCTGCAGAGAATTTTGAATTCGTGCGATTGAATGATGTGCAAGAGGCAAACATATCAGCAATGGTCAAAAATAATATCCATTATAGGCTATTACATATTGCCAATGCTCTTCACGCACACTATAATTGGTCAGATACGACGATCCCATTCTTACCAGAACATGCATTCGTCGACACTATGAGTGTGAGATTCGCATTTATAGATCTCTCTTCAGACCTGTATTATCAATCTGGCAGAGAAGGGATTAGTCAAAACCTTCCTGAGATATTAATAATTAACTCTGATGTTGGATTAAGAATTAAATTTATTAAATTATTTATGAAAATTTACAATATAACGAATGAAAAGAATGAACTGTATGATGGATATTTTATCGCAGACCGTCAATACGCCGCCGGGATAGAGATTCATCAGACCTTCTGATGAATTACAAAAGATCAGGAATGTAGATGAACAAATAGAGTCACTCCTCAAGAAAACTTTACATATCTCATAAGTACACACCCTCATTACGTCAATACGAGAATTGTCGAAGTGTCGTAGTGAGAATTATAACGATCCGAGTTTAAGTATTTGCATCATCTGGTGATGTATCAAACCGTTAGTTCCGAGTACCTCATCACCGTAAATATTGAATTTTTTTCCTTTAAAATCAGTAATCTTACCACCAGCTTCTTTCAGGATTAAGGAACCAGCAGCTTGGTCCCAAGGAGAAAGTTTTAACTCCCAGTAGCCATCGAATCGTCCACATGCGGTATAGCATAAATCCAGGGCAGCAGACCCGAGTCGGCGAACAGCCTGGGCACGTACTGCAAAATTATTAAAATGGTTGAGATTATTATCCTTACTCTGGCGTATATCATAAGGGAAACCTGTGATGAGTAAACTCTGGCTAAGCTTTCTGATTTTTGAAACTCTTATTCTTTTCTTATTCAAAAATGCACCACATTTTTCAATTGCTGAAAACATCTCCCTACGCGTAGGGTCATACACAACACCAAGTACAATATCTCCATTTACCTCTAATGCAATAGAGATTGCCCATATTGGAAGATTATGGGCAAAATTTGTCGTGCCATCGAGAGGGTCAATAATCCACTTTTTTGACGAACCCGTGTTATGACTTACGTTTTCCTCACTCAAGATGCCAAATGTAGGGAATCTTTTTTTCAGAGACTGTATGATCAGGGTTTGTGACTTACGATCGAATTGCGTAACTAAATCAATCTCGCCCTTATACGAAATAATTTTTCTTTTTGCCGCCTTTTTATTGTAAATATAATCACCTACATCACGACACAAATCGACGACATATTTTAATACTTTATGCAAACCTGGAAGACTCATACTCTATCCTCAGGAAAATGTCTGCTAGAATTTACAATTATTTCTCACGTGACCGCTGTAATAATTCAATATTTTGTGTAATTATTTCTTCTGAAGGATTGAGAACACGTGCTTCCTCCCAAAACTGTAGAGCCTTTTCTGGACTGCCCTGACGTAAATAAATATTCCCGAGTTTAAATAAAATCCGCCAATCCCATTTATCTTCTGGGATTTTCTCATATAAGTCTTTAGCTGCCCCTAGTATTTGGGTTTCGTAGTAGAAATCTGCAAGATTTCTGCATACAGTAAAATTTTGTGGATCGAGCTCAAGTGCTTCCCGATACAATTTCTCTGATTCTTCATTTCTTCCAATACTCTCATAGAGCACGGCCAGATTGTTCTTGAAAGCATCAAATTCGGGGTATTTGCCAAGCGCTTCCTCGAGGATACTTAACGCCTCTTCAGTATTGCCTCTCTTGGCGTGAATAATAGATAAGTAGATATATGGAGTAATAAAATCAGGAGAAGAATCATGAACTTGTTTAAAAACATCATATGCTTCATCCAAATCGCTCTGTCTATAGAAAGCTATACCAATATTACATTGTACCTTTGGATCATCAGGAACGATCTTTCGTGCTTCTTGCAAATAGGATACAGCTTCACTATACAATTTCATCCTATTACATATATATCCTAAATTTAGTAATATTGAGGGCCGTCGATCCTTCTCTACTGCTTTCAGAAAGTTCATTCTTGCATTCTTATAATTTCTACGTCTTAATTCTATTAATCCTAAATACATGAGAGCTTCAGCATCATTAGCATCAATTTCAAGAACTCTTTTAAACTCACGCTCGGCATCATTATACACTTCTGACTTATAGAAACCAAAACCAACATTTTTAATTTCAGAAATGCTTATTGGTTCTTTTTTTTCTGGTTCTTTCGGTTGTTCTAACAAACCCGCTGATATCAATCCATAAATTGCTCGACAGGTTTCAAAAAATTCAAATTCAGAGAGTCTCAGTACTTCATCGATGCTACGCTTACCATCGATAAGCTCCCGCACCCGCTGTTCCTGTACTGTAAGAGGCACTTTGTGGACATTTTCCTTTGGAATGAGTAACGTTTCGAACGGTGGCATTTTATTTTCAATCCTCCGCCATTCATCAATTCTCCTCGCCGCTTCGAGCAGAACTTCTGGCGGTGATAACTCCACAGTGTATTCTTCGAGCGAAGGCAGTAAATCAGCTTCGAAGTTAAAAAAACCGCTCTCCCATTTCAATAGGGTAAAAATAGTCTGTTGTATCTGCTCTTTCAATTCCTGTTCTAACGTTTTCCTCTTGATCGCACCTATCTCAATCAGAATCTCACCAATCCTCTTTTTCTTCTGGGTTTTCTGGATGTTCAGTGCTTTTGATAATGCCTCTCTATCAATTTCATTTTTCGACACAAGAACATCACCTAATCGCTGCTTGCGGTTTATAATCGTAGCATAAATTATTTTTCCATCCTTTATGAATATATTACCAAAATTTTTGCCATCGGTGACGGACAAACAGCCCGATTTAAGAGATAGTGTAAGAAGTTGAATAACATTGGGTAACGCAGCCTCGGCAAGAGAACCTTTTATTGCCACTTCTTCACCTCATCACACACATCAAGTAATCTCATCATGGTTCTTAATAATTCTCTTCAATCAATTCGTCTATAATATCTGTAAAAATATACCTATCTTCTCTCGTGACCATCAGTCTTCGTTGTTGTCCACCTATCTGCATTTTCGATTCTTCATCTCCTGTAAGCTCTGCTGTCATTCCATTATGCGTCTCTTCTGATCCCTCACCAGGAAAACCAAGTGGAACAACATCCATAGTTGCTGGCGACTTAAAGGAATCGAGAAAGTCATCAATTTCATAAAACGACTCGAATTTAGGAAGGCCTCTTCGTATTATCTTTATTGCCTTTTCAGATCCCAATTTTGACATGATGTGCTGCCCAGCAACATTAGAATCCGGCGCAGTAAATTCTACCTCCAGACCAATTTCAAATATAATTTTTTCTTCCTCTGATAGAGATTCATCACCAGGAATTACCTCAGAGCCTATAAAAACTGCTTTGTCCTTTTTTATGTAATTCAAAATAAGTTTGAAAATTTTCTTCCGTTGATCTTCGGAAACAGAAAAAATATGAGTGAAATTATCTAAAATGAGAACATCGGCACGTTTTGCCTCGCATGCTTTACGTATTTCGTTTTCTTTCGCGAGGTCAAAAAAATCCACTGTTTTGTCTTGTGACGCCAAATCCTTGTTAATTGCATTGAGAAAACAGGTTTTACCTGTTCCCTTTTTGCCAAATATTATAAATGGGTTCAGTTTTTTCCCAAGGCTTTTTAGAATTTGCTTTTGATAGATAGTGTAGGCGTTCTTATTATTATCACCAATAATAAATGTTTTAAATGCTTCTGATGGCTCTTCTCTCTCGCCAGGTTCTTTGGTCTCGATGGGTTTTTCTTTGACTACTTCTACATGTTTTATTTCTACTGGTTCAGGCTCTTCTTCGACAACACCTCTTTTAATGTGAGCAACGAGCTTTTCAACTTCATCGACATGTTTGGGTGAGAATAACATCGATTCGATTTTCAACATTTCATCCGGGAAATTACTAGTATCTAAAGAATGAAGCTCTTTTTGAAGTGCAGTAAGACGTTTCACTTTTTTAATAAAATCATCATATCTTCGTTTTAACACAGTAATATCACCATCCAATAACGTTTTTAATGATGACATATCAAACCCTTTAACTTCCCAGAGTTGTATTTTTTCTTTATACTCATCACGAATATTAAGTTTTTTAGGCACATCCTGCAGTACCTCAGTAGCATCTTTTTTAAACTCCTGGACCAATGATGATACCGGAGTATACACACCCTTTGGATAGAATTCTTTCAAAACTGAACGTATAAGAGATATATCAAATGACACATCGCCGAGTGATGAGTGCGCCTTCAGGCGATTAAGCATACCCTCAGCAGTACGTACTGAACCATTACAGACACGAGCAAGTTCTACAACGACATCATCAGGTAAAGTAATTCCTGACTCTTCAGATTTTTTCCGTATCATGTCTGATAGGACATCTTCTTTTGGTGGCTGAATGTCACAGACAAGACCACCTTCAAGACGCGATAGCAGTATTGCATCAATGTTCTCCATATCTCTCGGTGCTGCATTCCCAGAGAAACACGTTTGCCGGTTATTTGCAAGCGATGTATCGATGATTTCCGCTATTACTCTCTGGTACTTCGGGGAAAGAATATGGATGTCATCAATAATGATTGGCGTATCTACTTTCTTCCCCTCATCAACATGTTTCTCAAATTCCTTAGCAGTAAAGAACAACACAGTAAATTTTTGGGCTAAACCGAAATGTATTGCACGAAGTAAATGAGTCTTACCCATACCAGTATCACCGTACACATAGAAGGGATTAAATATCTCTCCGGGGTTTTCAATAACCTTCTGCGCAGCAAGGTAGGCTACTTCATTTCCTGCATGGATATAAAAGTTTTTAAAACTGAGTTCCCGTTTCATAATGAACACTCCACCAGCCAATATTGTCTGAAACTTCCATCTTTTAGCAATTATAATAGAGAATTACGTTAAAGTCAATACACTGATGTGAGCGTTAACACACATCGTTACCGCTTTTTTAATAAACTAAATGTGGTTTCGGTATTATTCTCTGACTGTAGTCGTCTGATTTATCAGGAAAATAAGCCCAATTTACCCCGTTAGATAACTACATCCGTCACAACTCCATCATCATTAAAACTACTCTTTCTCAAACGAGGTAAACCCGGAAATATAATTATCAATGAAATTACAGCATCCTTTCATTAAGGTCCCTAAAAGTTCACAAAAAAAGTGGGGAGGAGTCAGTCTGATGTACCCTTATACACGAAGCGTCTCATAAAGTGAAGGGGTGGCAAAACCACCCCTTCTTGGTAGTAATTACTCAACAAGTAAAAATTTCTTAATGAGATATTCGCCTGAGGTTGTCTTCAAGTTATAGAAATAAACACCAGCCGGAAGATTGAGATTAACCGCGATTGTATAGATCCCAGCAGAAAATTTTCGTGAAACGATGGTCTGCGACAATCTACCAACTGCGTCATAAACGAAAAGATCAACTTGTGTTGCCTCTGGCAGCGTTAATTCAATGTTAACGCTGCGATTGCTAATTGTCTGTGCGCTAAACGTAAATACTTCAGGTGTATCTGAATAACCCTCGGCAATGCCTGTTGCCTCTATCACCTTTTCTAAGGTATCGTTAGCAAGATTTTCATCGCCCACGAGTTGAGTATAAACCGTTACTGTATAGAAACCACTTACAAAGGTAAAGCCATCAGGAAAGGTAACCTGTATGCTATCATCTGGT
>LJNI01000107.1 GCA_001303225.1 candidate division TA06 bacterium DG_78
CTGTTTCCCATCGAAATGCACGCTTCACCATTTCTTTGGAAAATTTCAGCAATCTTGACCAAACACTTCATGACCCAAAAGGTGTTATGGTCGGTGGCATGGTCTACGGCGGCAGAGACTCTGACACCTGGGTACCGATTGAAGAATCATTTGACTGGACACACGGTATCATCACCAAGGGTGCTTCTTTGGAATCTGAAACGACTGCAGCAACCTTAGGCAAAGAAGGCGTGCGAAAATTCAACCTCATGTCAAATCTCGACTTTCTCTCGATTCCTATTGGTAAATATATTCAGGCAAATCTTGATTTTGCTAAGGGTCTTAAGAAAACACCGCTCATTTTCTCGGTCAACTATTTCTTAAAAGGTAAAGATGGTAATTTCTTGAATGATAAGACCGATAAAAAGGTATGGTACAAGTGGGCTGAATTACGGGTTCACAACGATGTCAGAGCAATCAATACTCCGACTGGCCGCATCCCCAAATATGAAGACCTCAAGCGGCTCTTCAAAGAAGTTCTCAATAAAGATTATACTATTGATGATTACAACAAGCAGTTTATGATTCGAATTCCTGAGAACCTCGCAAAAATCGAGCGCATTAAAGAAATCTACCAGACCCAGGTCGCTGACACTCCGAAAATCCTCTCTGAGGTGTTAGAAAAACAGCGACAGCGGCTCATCGAAACCCAGAAAAAGCACGGTGATTACATCACACCTGACAAATTAGCATAAATTAAACTTTATAAAAAGAGGGGGTTGGTATGTATCAACCCCCTCTTTCTTATGGTACCTCCTCTATAATGTAGGCACAAAAAAAGTTCCATATGTTGACAGTCCTGTAAATACCTTTATAATGGAGAAATAGAGGAGGCTCACACCATGAAAAAGGACACGGTGACACTGTTTAAAAAAGAAAGAAAAAGGCTGAACGAAATAGTCATGAAATACAGCACGGAAAAGATTAAAAAATTTTACAGTTTAGATGCATACGTCTATAAAGAAGGCACATTGTCCAAAAAGACGAAAGAACTGCTCGGACTCGTTGCCTCGCTCGTCTTGAGGTGCGATGACTGTATTACGTATCACCTCATACAGTGCTATGAAGATGGTATAACGAATGAAGAACTCGAAGAGGCGTTTGCCATTGGGCTCGTTGTAGGTGGCTCTATTACCATACCTCACTTGAGAAGAGCATTTAAAACCTGGGACGAATTGAAAAAATGAAAACAGCGAGCACAAGTTATAACAATATAAAAAATTGGTACTACAGGAATATCTCAGTGCGTCTTGTTAAAGCCTTGCAAAAAAGAGGCTTCTCTGCAACCTATTTTGCGAATATTGATTCATTAAAAAGAGCGCTTCTTAAGAAAATCCCAAGATCGGCAAGTATCGGCATTGGTGGATCAGTGACGATACGTGAATTGGGCATAATTGAAAAATTTGAAAAGCGGGGCAACAAAGTTATTCACCACTGGAAAAAGGGACTCACCGAGGAAACTGACAGAGAAGTGCGATTGCAAGAAGCTCGTGCTGATTACTATCTCACAAGTGCCAATGCCATTACCCTGTCTGGCGACATCATAAACATCGACGGCGTCGGTAATCGCGTTGCTGCCACGATATATGGACCGAAAAGTGTCATTATCGTAGCAGGTTTTAATAAAATAGTCTCTTCTATAGATGAGGGAATGAAACGGAGTAAGCACATTGCAGGAGTCATGAATGCGAAAAGGGTAGGAGCCAAAACACCGTGTGCCCAGACCGGCATCTGCGTCGACTGTAACGCACAACAGCGAATTTGTCGTGTCACGACAATACTGCAGTACCGTCCATGGCAGACAGATATCACGGTTTTGTTAGTCAATAAAGAGTTAGGTTTTTAATGAAAATTGGCTTTGTGCAATTCAACCCGATATTTGGTGAGAAGAATTCAAATTGTGATACAGTTAAAAATTTACTTCACGGTGTGAGTGCCGACGTAATTGTCTTACCAGAGTTGTTCAACACAGGATACACATTCCTGAATAAGGCAGAGGTAGCAATGCTCGCCGAAACGAAGAATGGTAAGACTGCTGATTTTATGTTGTCTTTAGCACAAGAGAAAAAATGCTGCTTTGCCTATGGATTTGCTGAAAAGAATAAAAATTTTTTCTATGATTCCATGGCATTAATGTCTCCTGATGGTCTCATCGGAGTATATCGTAAATCACATCTCTTTTTCGAAGAAAAGAAATTCTTTCAACCTGGGAATACAGGTTTTCACGTATATACATACAAAAATGTTAAACTGGGAATGCTCATATGCTTTGACTGGATTTATCCTGAGGCAACGAGGACACTTGCACTCAAGGGTGCACAAATTATTCTCCACCCTGCAAATCTGGTTACACCGTATTGTCCGGATGCAATGATAACACGAGCGATCGAAAATCGTATCTATATCGTAACCGCTGACCGCATCGGTAAGGAAAAAAGAGACAAAAAAGAGCTCAGTTTTATCGGAAAAAGCCAAGTAGTTTCACCGAAAGGAGAAATTTTAATCAGGGCTGAAACTGAAGAATGTGTAAAAATTGTCGATATAGATCCGGATCTGGCGTTAAACAAAAAATTCAATCAATATAATAACCTCTTCGACGACCGCAGAGAAGATTTGTATTTCAAATAGGAAAACTGGTTTATCTGTGCTGTCCTTTAGAAGTTTCGATAAGAAGCTCAAGAAAATTGGGATCGACAGGGTAGCCTAAACCTTCTGATTTTCTAACATCCTGCCATGCTTTTTCATATTCTTTGATTAGAAAATAGGCAATTGCCCGATTGTAATAGGCTTCTGCATATTTGTGGTCATTCCTCAATGCCTCGGTAAAATCAACAATGGCTCTATCGTATTTTTCTATACGGCCATAGGTTATTCCTCGGTTACAGTAGGCCTCTGCATACTTTGGATTAATTTTTAATGCTTTAGTCAAATCAGCAATGGCTTTATCATATTCTCCAACACGACCATAGATTAGTCCTCGGTTATTATAGGCTGCTGCATATTTGGGATTGACCATAAGTGCTTTGTTCAACTCGATGATAGCTCTGTCATATTCTCCCTTGGCGTCGTAGGTAATTCCTAGATTGTAGTAAGCCCTTACATAATTAGGGTTATATTTTAATGCCAGTGTAAACTCGGTGACAGCCTTGTCATATTCTCCTTTATCATAATAAACAGTTCCTCGGTTGTTATAGGCTACCGGGACATTCGGATACTTATCCAAAACATTATTCCACAACGTCATGCTATCTTTCCATATCCGACATTGATTGAATGTTATAAAAGATAACACTCCTACTATCCCAATAAAAATTATTCCCAGTACTGATTTTAAGACATTTACAGATCTTAGTTTTCGCGTATATAGCCAAAAAAAACCTGTTCCCACCATATAAAATAAACCAATCGATGGGATATAAATATACCGATTAGCTATTAACTGACCTGCACGTATCAGTTGGAGATAAGGCAAAATAGCAATTAAAAAAAATAAACTACCAAAGATTACTTTTCGTGTGTATTTCTTTGTCAATATCACTGCTATAATTAAACCAACTATTATAATAAAGGAGAAGAAAAAAATGGGAGGCAAGAAACCACCAATCTTTTCTGGATAAGGATAATAACATGAAAGTTTAACAGGTACCGCTATCTTAGTCAAATAGAATAACAGACCATAACTAACAATCAAAACTTTATCAAAGAATATAAATGAAGAAGTCGTTGTTATATCCTCAAATGAACGTTCCCCCAAGATAGCAATTACTCCAAACACAAGAGCTATTACGAAGAACGGGATTTTTTCTAACAGAAGATATTTGTTAAATTTTCGATGAAAAAGATAATCGCATAAGAGTAATACAAAAGGAAAAGTAACAGCCATTCCCTTTGCCAATACCGATAAAATAAATAGAAATAAGGAAAGCCAATAGTATTTTATAACCTGTTTTCCCCGGTAGTAAAGATAAGAAAGTAACGCGCCCAAAAACAAAAATGAGTAAAGTACATCCTTCCTTCCAGTAATCCAAGCTACAGATTCCACGCGAAGAGGATGTATCGCAAACAGAATAGTAGTCACAAAGGAAATGTATATATTACTACTTAGTTTATAAATCAACCAAAAAACTAAAAGACAGTTGAAGAGATGAAGAACAATGTTTGTTGTATGGTAGGCACGGGGGTCTAATTTAAAAAAATGATACTCAAGCGAGTAAGAAAGAATAGTCAAGGGAATGTAGGCGCTCAGATAGAAAGTTGTGAAAATCGTTTTGATATTATGCCAAGACAAATCCATTATTATTGTGTTTGACGTAACCAATTCATTGTCATCCCAATTAGTAAATCCATTTTCAAAAGATGGTAAAAAAGCAATAATGGTTAAAATCAAAGTCAAAAATATTAAAATAACTGTTTTACGTTTTTTCACTATGGTTTTTCTAAAACAATTTTTTGGCTAATTTAATACCGTTCACGAGAATATAATCCTGTACTGCCGTATTTGTGTGGTAGCCAGATGTTTTCGTGGTCTTTTGTCTAACAACAACAACATCAACCTCAGCTGTCGTCTTTTGCTCGATCACGAGTCTGTCTATTGAATGCTTTCCGAATTTCTCGAAGAGTTTAAACGGAGGTTTTGCAATCAAGACAACATAAAAATACGGATACTGTCTGCTCTTCACCGAGTTAATCGAAATCTGTCCCTGTAATCCTATGAAGTCGCTCGGTGCATCTTTAAATTTGATTAAGACACGTGCATCATTTGGCAATGTGCCTTCTTTTGCTTTCCCAATCCGAAGATAGGGAGCTGGCTGGAGCGAGGGATCTTTTTTTATGAGGGGTGAGTCAAGCAGACGCTTCACAATCTCTGTTTTAATATCCAAACCAGATGGCATCCATGCGCTCTTATGTCCGCTCAATGCCAAACCAGTGAACAGAATCACTGCATTGATAATTGCTACGAGCAGCGGAAAAGGTGCCTTGGCTATATAATGCAGTAGCGGTGCACCAAACGATATTCCAAATATAAAAATAATAAAAACAGTAATAATACAACCAACATTACCACTTCGAAATTTCTTGATCTTCTTGCAGTGAGCGAGAACCTGGTCAATTTTATCAGGTGTGACCTCTTGCCAATCATACTTCAGCGGATGTATCCGTTTAACAGAAACGCCTCGTATCAAATTCAGAATGACACATGCAATAATAAAAGGTAAACCTGCGAGGATATTTTTTGAACTGAACTGTAAGATAAAACCTGTTGCGACTAATAACACAGAAACAAAACCCCGTAATTGGGGAGTAATTTTATCAAGCACAAGATAGATTCTATGTTCTTGCACCTAATTCTCCTTCTCCACACGCCTTCCAGTACAACGGGCAGGCTCCTTTACACATATCGAATAACAGGCATTCGTGACATGCGGCAGGTGCATATTCACTATTCTTAAAATAGTTCAACATTGCTGACTGCCATATATTTTCGAAACGCTGCTTCAGAAGCGAGCCGACAGGCATACGCCATGATGAACAGGGAATAATATTGCCGAGTGGATCAATACTCAATAATCCGGTAATCGCTGCACACGATTTATTACCAAACCCGTGAGCGATCGGATTGAATGTACACATCGGTACTGGAGAATACCATAAAAATTTCATGTGCTCCTCTGTCGCCCGACGCTTTAACCTCATAATATAATCTCCAATATCTGAATATGATACCCACAAGTGCTGTTTATGAAATGCTGAACCACATGGAATTAACAAGTTCATCGAGAGTCTCGAAAGACCGACATTTTTTGCAAGAAGCACTATCTCCTCTAGATGAGCAATATTATTTTTAGAAACTGTAGTATTGGTGTGTACAGGAATACCTTCATCCATGAGCAACTTCAATCCCTGCGTCGTCCTGTCAAATGAACCGGTAATACCAGTTATTGTATCATGCACTCTTGGACTGGGCCCCTCGATACTTACCTGGGCGCTCGATAATCCTGCTCTTTTTAAATTATGTACGGTCTCTCTGGTGAGTAATGTTGCGTTGGTAATAAGGTTAGTCCACAACCCTATATTTGACGCATACTCAACTAATGTACATATATCATTGCGTACGAGTGGTTCACCGCCGGTGAAACTAACTGACGGTACTTTCGCCTCGTGGTAAATTTTAAAGAGTATTTTCTTCATATCGTTGGTATGTAATTCACCATAATTTCTGTCACCAACATAGCAAAATTCACACTTCAAATTACAGCGGTAGGTAACCGCAATTTCTGAGAGCACAGGATATTCATTAAACTCGCCGTTGAATTCATAGTAGCTGACTGCTTCGCGCTGCTCATTTTCACGTAGGCACCCTTTAATCGCAGCCCTGAGGTCGCAGAAGAAGTGATGAATGTCTCTCCGTTTTTCTTCGGTGCTTTCAACACGGGATAGAAACTCGTTGATCGAATGACCATTCAAGAGAAAGTCGAGCAGTGCGACTCCAGATTCATTTAACCTGTACGCCTGATTTGGAATGAGTATCAGCAACCTGTCTAATTTACGAACATAGATGTACGGTTTAATTTTTCTGATAAACTCATCGACCCAATACAAGTCAAAAACCGTATTCGTAATTCGTAATTCGTGTTTGTTACCCACTGCATCTATGTCAATCTGTACATTTTGTATATCTGTGTAATCTGTGTTTTTTAGGAATTTAGGTATTTGAAATTTCATTTCTAATGTGCTCCTCCACTCACACAGGCTGAGTGACACGCTGAATGACAGGCTGAGTGGCATGCTGAGTGGCACGCTGAGTGGCACGCTGAGTGGCAGGCATCATGACAGGCAGTGTGGACGTAACATGCACTGTGGCAGGCATCAGAACGTATGAATGCAGAGTAGTTCTTTATCGGTTCTCCATAGACAACAAATGACGATTCCATGCGTTCGTAATATTCATGTCGTCGAAACCGCCTGTTGAGTAAATAATTATAGTAGTCATCTTTATTGTACTCTTTGTCAATCGGCTTTTCTGCAACATGTTCACCAATCTTCTCAGCATAATATGCCTTTGTTGCCTCCAGATCACAGTCCCATGCTTTGGCAGATACCTTTTCAACAACCTCGGTCATCATCGCCTTTAATCCAGCCTCATCCAATATGCCATCAGACTTGATTGCATCGAGAAATATCGATTCATAGTAGCGTAGCGTCGTCGGTCTTTGGAGAACATCAATTGTGAGTGGCTGATGTGAAATAACTCTAATAATACCACCCTCTTCTAATTTTCTCGCCAATATGGTAAGGATTTTGTTAACCGGATAATCGAGGAATAGTGCTGATTCAATCAGATCGAGTTTAGCTACCTTGCCTGATTTTCTAAAAGTAGCGACTTCGATCTTCGGAGGTACCCAATCATCTCTCAGCCACTGGAGACTCGCAACCTCACTATACGCACCACGAATCGTGCGTGCCTTTTTATTGGAGTAAAATAGATAGGGAACAATAGACAGTATCATATAGATGAGTTCATAGGGAAATTCGAATCTTTTTTCTCTTTCGGGCGTAATTTCAATGGTACCAAATTTTTCGGTGTTAAAGTACGTGGCCGGTATATACTGTTGTATCATCATCTTTTCCATCGTGCGAATATCATCTTTGTGAATCCGAACTGTAAAATAGTAATTACCTTCGTACTCTTGACCATAATAGGAGAGCAAGTAGTTTTCATTCATAAACTTCTCAGTCCTGAAACCGTAATCATCTGGATTGACGTCTCTGCCAGATACTGTTATTGGGTAGTATACATACACGGTATAGTGTTCAAGGGACTCATCCCATTGTGGTGGTGCCCAATGAAATACGACGAGGTCACCAAACTCGCTCTCTGTTTTAGCAAGATTACCACTCTTCCCT
>LJNI01000010.1:0-6975 GCA_001303225.1 candidate division TA06 bacterium DG_78
GTGGCAATTTTATTGTACCGAAAGAAGACGACCTTCCAGTTGATCCAATGGTGGACGCACCCCCTGAAAATAAATGTCAGACATGCGGTAGTACACACATAGAGCCAGAAACTGATGTCCTCGACACGTGGGCTACGTCCAGTCTTACTCCAGAAATAAACTTTCGGTGGAAAGAATCTGATGAGAGGAAAAAACTTTTTCCAATGGGTCTACGTCCGCAGAGCCATGATATAATAAGAACATGGACATTCTATACAATCGTTAAAAGCCATTTGCACCACAACTCAGTCCCCTGGAAGAATATTGTCATTTCAGGTTTTATAACAATTCCCCGCGAAGATGAAATTAAAGTAAATGTCAAAGGGGGAAAAAAAAGATTTAAGGCTGAAAAGTTGTCCAAGTCAAAGCATGGCGATATTGCTGATCCCGTAAAAGTCCTCGAACGGTATAACGCCGACATCCTTCGCTATTGGGCTTCTGGTGGATTACTCGGAACTGATTTGCCTCTCAAGCAGGATGATATAGAAGTTGGCAAGAGAGTCCAAACCAAGATATGGAATGCGTTCCGTTTTATCTCGCTTCACCTCGAAAAATACGAAATAAAAAAACCAAAAACATTAGAAACAATCGATGCGTATCTTTTATCTCGACATAATTATGTGGTAAAAAATGCAACCGATTATTTTGAAAAATATGAATTTCGCTTGGCTCGAAACGTCATTGTTGATTTTTTCTGGAAAGACTTTTGTGACAACTATTTGGAAATCATAAAGGATAGATTATATAATCCCGATAAAAGGGGAGAACAAGCTAAAAATTCTGCACTGTTCACCACCTATACTATAGGAAGAACACTCTTGGGTCTTCTTGCTCCGTACCTTCCATTCATTACAGAAGAACTCTATCAGCAACTCTATAAAAGACGTGAGAATGTTTTAAGTATTCACGTAACACAATGGCCTGAACCCCTGAAATTTGCCATGGCTAATACAATAAAAACCGCAGGTGATATGTTCTTTACATTCCTTGCAGCAACGAGAGAGATGCGGGGCAATAGAGGGATCTCACAGAAAGAGGAAATCAAAAAAGCGACTATCTATGCAACCAACAAAGAACATAGAGCCTTCAAACCTGTAGAAACTGACTTTCTCGCAACTACTCATGTTCGCGATGTTACCAGACAATTGAATAAGGATAGTGGAGAATACAGGATAGAGTTTCCTGTACTCGTCCATAACTAGTAAGGTCACCCTATACAATCATGAGTAGTAAGTATACCATGAACTGTAATTATTCTCTTGACATATAAACAATTATATATATAATAATTTAAATTAACTAAAAAGGAGCCATTATGTTTGGGAAAAAGAAAAAAGTAATTGGTTTAGATATCGGCTCGAGTCAGACCAAAATGGTTGAATTGAGCGCAGGTAAGAATAAAAAATTAGTAAATTTCGGAATTTCGAAAGTCTTACCTGATGCAATAGTTGAAGGTGAAATAATTGATCGAGAAGCAGTGCTAGATTCCATAAGAACATTAATCGAAGGCAAAGCATTCAGTGCCAAGGATGTTGTCATTGGTCTGGCTGGCCGTGATGTAATAATAAAAAGAATTACCATTGACCGCATGAGTGAAGCAGACACAAGGGAACAAATAAAATGGGAAGCTGAACAGTATGTTCCCTTTGACATCAACGAAGTTACGCTTGATTTTGATGTCGTCAATCCAAATTTTGGTGAGAACCAACAAGAAGTGATTTTAGTTGCAGCGAAAAATGAGTTGATTAACAATCTCTCTACTTTGTTAAAAGAACTTGATCTTAACCCGCTCATTATTGACACCACCGCCTTTGCAATACAGAATGTATACGAACATAACTATACAACGTCTCCTGATGAAATTGTCTGTTTAGCTCATATTGGTGCGGGAATGACTGTAATAAATGTTGTCAAAGGCACATCTTCGTTATCAGCCCGCGACGTTTATTACGGTGTAAACGCATACATTAGTAAGCTTCAGAAGGAAGTCGGATTTAATTACGAAGATGCTGCAAATGCTGTTAAAGGTGTAATCCCCACCGGTGCTTCCCAGGATTCGGTTCACGGAGTTTTCGAGTCATTCGTGAGTGACCTTGGAGCGCAGATAGAACGTAGCCTCCAATTTCTCTCGAGTGTTACCGGTGAAGAGAAAATGAGTCGTATGTATCTCTCCGGAGGTGGGGCATTAATACCCGATCTTTTAGAATATTTAAAACGCCGGCTTGGTGTATCGATTGAAATTCTCAATCCATTTAAAAATGTTGTCTATGATCCTACACTATTTGCTCCAGAAGGAGTAGAAACAGTAGGACCAATATTAGCCCAAGCCCTTGGTCTAGCCCTAAGGGGGGAATAATGATAAAAATAAATTTAGCACCATCTGCCAAAAAAGGCCGGGTTCCCAAAGCGAAGGGTGTCAGAGGACCAGCACTGGGAATAAAACTTCCATCAGTACAGGTTACCCTGCTCTACATAATTGGTATTGTCATTGTTGTGGTGCTTATTGCAGTTACCTTACTTGCCCAGTCAAATCGTATCGGCAGTCTCAACAAAAATATTAACGAGTTGAGTGCTAAACTTGAAGAATTAAAGGCTTACAAGGCTACTGTTGATAGTCTAGAGAAGAGAGAGCGTGAATTGGCATCGTTGATTAAACCAATTGTTGAACTCAATAAAAACCGTTTCTTCATTGCCCATATTCTTGATGAAATCTCAGCGCGTATTCCCTCATACACTTGGCTCACACAATTAGATATCGGCCAGAGCGATATGAGAGTGAATGGGGTCACTGCCTCAAACCTCTTAGTTGCCGATTTTATGAATCGTCTTGAGGAATCACCATACATCAGCAACGTTGATTTAACAGTACTTGAGAAAAAGGTAGTTGGTAAAATGGAGATGATGGATTTCAAATTGACCGCAAATGTTGGATATGACACGATAGCAGGGAGGCAACCATGAATATTAGAGAACCCAAAACTCAACAAATGATTATATTCTTTATCATCCTCGTTATCGTCTTAGTACTGTTCTTCAGGTTCCCTTATTCATCAAATAGAAAGAAAATTTCTCATTTGACAACGGTACGAGATTCACTCCAAATCGAACTCCAGAAGACCGAAGCGGCACGGGCACGATTACCTGAATTACAGGCAAAAATTGCACGGCTTGAAGTTGAATGGGAAATCGCAAAACAAATGCTTCCCAAGGAAAAAGAAATCCCATCGCTCATCCAACAAATATCAAATTCTGGGACAAAGGCTGGTGTTAGTTTTCTACTCTTTAAACCGAGTGGGCCACTAGCAAAGCAAGATTATGCAGAGATCCCTGTTGATATTAAAGTCGCTTGCGGCTACCATCAACTGGGCTCATTTCTCTCAAATCTTGGTCATCTTTCAAGAATTGTAAATGTTCCGTCAATTAAGATAATAGAGAGTAAAGAACGGACAATTCAAGCAGAACTGAGTGCGGTTACGTATACAGTTGCAAAAGGAAAGGGGGTGCCAAGTGGTTCTCCACCTCGTAAGTAGTATTCTCTGTAGCATACTAATATTCAACCAAACGCCAACAACAGGCGATTCCCTTTTCGCCGTAGAAAAATGGCAGTACCAATCAAAGGGACGACGAGATCCCTTTGTTCCTTTATTGGGATTGGAATTGAGTGAAGGTGGAAAGGCGAGCCATTTAAGTGTTGAAAATTTAACGCTCATTGGTATTCTGTGGGGCGATCGAGGTTATTTTGGACTCGTCAAGGACGGCTTAGGTAACGGATATATCCTCAGAAAAGGTGACAAAGTTGCTGGCGGACATGTTGCGTCAATCACGACCAAAACAGTTATTTTTGAAATTATGCATGCTGGTGTTGTAACAAAGTATGAGTTGAGGCTCCAAGAAAAGGAAAGGAGGTAAGTTATGAGGAATTTAGTAATTTTCGCACTATTGGTCACGTTGGCAGGTGGTGCGGTAATTAAAGATTTTGTTTTGGTATCAGAAGGTGTTAATACCAAATTCATCATCAAATCAGATGCACCATTTGTTGCCAACGCTTTTACCTTAAAAGACCCCGCGAGAATTGTTGTAGATTGCTCAGGTGTCTCAAGCTCACTCATCGGTAAAAAATATGGCGTTAACAGAGGCGGTGTAAAGGAATTTACCATAACAGGTTTTACTGAGCAAGCTGATTTAGTAAGGGTTGTGGCAAAATTAGACGGCGACTATTCTTTTCTTACTTCAACTGAAGGTAACGATTTCATCATAACATTGCTCACTGGATTAACTTCCTCTTTTCCTGAATGGCAGGCATCAATGGCAATGGCAACGGCGACGACACCTATGGTAGAACCGGCCAAGCCAACAGTTCCAACAACAAAACCTCCGACAACGGTAACTGGTCGTCCCATTTCTGTCGATCTGGAAGATGCTGATATCCTTTCAGTGTTGAGACTGCTCTCTGAGTATGCAGGCGTAAATATCGTTGCAGGCAAAGATGTTAAAGGAACAGTAACAGTTCGACTTCATAATGTTCCATGGCGCCAAGCGCTCGAAATCATTTTGAAAGCATCTGGTTTTGCCTATCGTGAGGATCCTGGTGTTATTAGGGTCGACACTGCTGAAAATCTCGATAAACAGGATTATGATTTACCACTCATATCCAAAGTGTACAAACTCGAATTTGCCGACCCTGATGGAATGGATGACAAAATTGAGGCGATGTTGTCCCCAAAAGGTAAAGTTAAAGTCGATGATCGAACATACTCACTCGTTGTCACTGAGGTCGAACCTGTACACGAAAGAATAAAGCAACTGATTGAGCTCTTAGATACGCCAACTCCTCAGGTCGAGATCATGGCGAGGGTTGTTGACATCGACGTAACAGCATCACGTGCACTTGGCATTAATTGGACGCTCCAAGGTTTAGAGAGCCAAATTTTGAGAGCCGACATTACGTCAAATGCTGATCCACAAGTGGTCGGTTACGGCGTCGTCAATATTGCAACTGTCCCTTCACTCGCCCAGATCGCAGGGACAATCAAAATACTTGAAGAGAGAGGCAAGGCTCAGACGATATCAGCACCGCGAATCACAGCAGTTGAGAATGAAGCTGCGTCAGTCTTAGGAGGACAGCGATTTGGTATACCGACGAGGGACCTTGCCGGTAATACGGTAATCCAGTTCTACACAGTAGGTACAAAATTAGAGGTTGTACCCCACATCAATTCTCTCGAAGAAATTACCCTGGAAATTCATACCGAAGTGAGTGAACTCGATCGCGCATCTGCAATTGCTGGCAGACCAATCATTACGACATCTGAGGCCGATACAAGAATTCTCGTAAAAGATGGAAATACTGTTGTCATTGGTGGCTTCATCCGAAAGAAACAGACTACGTCAGAAAGAGGCATTCCTCTCCTCATGCACATCCCAATTCTCGGTGCCCTGTTCAAAGAGAAGACGACGACTATCGAGGACCGCGAACTGCTTATCTTCATTACACCGACTCTGATCAGGTCATAATTATCGGCTACAAGGCAGCTCATGAATGAGAATTGTAGGAGGTACACACAAGGGTAGACGAATCAAGATTCCAAAGAAGGGCGTAAGACCTACAAAAGGAATTGTCAGAGGAGCAATTTTCAACATCATTGGGTCCCATATACAGAATGCAGACATTTTGGATATCTTTGCAGGAAGCGGAGCATTGGGATTAGAAGCGCTCTCGCGCGGTGCAATGAGTTGTGTGTTTATTGAAAAGAAATCAAAGGTTTTGCGAGAAAATATCAAAAATTTATATCCTCGTGCTCAGACAATACACATTATATCGAGTGATTTCAGGTTAGGTATAAAAAGGGTAGTAAACAAGCAATTTGACATCATCTTTGTCGACCCACCATACCACAAACAGTACATCCAGAAGACACTCGCATTAATCATGAAATACCGTCTCTTGAGCAATAACGGAGTGGTTATTGTAGAACACCACAGCGATGAAGCGTTGAAAGTACCGAGAAGCCTTTCACTCGAAAAAAAGAAAAAATATGGAGATACCACAGTTTCATTTATTGTTAATACGCGTGTGTAGGAGAATTATATGAAAAAAGCTTTGTATGCAGGAACATTTGATCCGATAACATATGGCCATATTGATGTTATCACGCGGGCAACAAAAATTTTTGATAAGGTATATATCGGTATCAGTGCCGAGCCGAAGAATACCCTCTTCAGCCAGAAAGAACGAATCGAACTGATTAATGCTGTTTTGGGTGATAATGATAAAATTGAAGTTTTAGGATTTTCTTCACTCTTGGTAGATATTGCTCAGGAGATCGGTGCCACGACAATCATTCGCGGCATGAGGGCAGTATCAGACTTTGATTATGAGCTCCAGTTAACACTCATGAACCGTAAATTATCACCTGCCATCGAAACAATATTCTTGATGCCTTCAGAACAGTATATCTTCATTAGTTCGTCGCTCGTTAAAGAAATTGCATCACTCGGTGGAAATGTCGCACATTTAGTTCCAGATACTGTAGCCAAAGCATTAAAGAAAAAACTCAAGAAGACGTAGCTCCCACACAATACCACCATAATCTCCACTATTATTGACACCCTTTTCATAATCATTATAATCTCTATATGAAATTTGTTGATGAGGCGATAATATATGTCCAAGCTGGTCATGGTGGGAATGGATGTGTTTCGTTCCGCCGCGAGAAATTTATACCCAAAGGTGGACCCGACGGCGGCGATGGCGGTGATGGTGGTTCAGTCTATCTCGTTGGCAGAAAAGATAAAGTAACTCTCTATGATTTAAAAATAAGACCGCACTATCGGGCACACCGGGGGCTGCATGGCAAGGGTAAAAAGATGCATGGAAAGAGGGGGGGTGATGTTCTCATCGCAGTACCCTTAGGTACCATTGTCGTGAATGGCAAG
>LJNI01000010.1:6989-30272 GCA_001303225.1 candidate division TA06 bacterium DG_78
TGGTGAGGTCACACGTAATGGTCAAAAAGTTCTTATTGCAAAAGGTGGCAAGGGTGGACGCGGTAATGATCGTTTTGTCTCTTCGACTAAACAGTCACCGCGATATGCTGAAGAAGGCAGACCAGGTGAAAAAAAGACCCTCACAATTATTTTAAAATTAATTTCTGATATTGGTATTGTCGGTCTTCCGAATGCTGGTAAATCTACGCTCCTGAGAGCAATTACTAGTGCACGACCAAAAATTGGTAATTATCCATTCACGACGCTCAATCCTAATTTAGGCGTTTTGAAAAATAATCGAAAGTGTATTGTTATCGCAGATATGCCTGGAATCGTTGAGGGTGCACATCGCGGCAAAGGTCTGGGCCTTCAATTTTTAAGACATATTGAGAGAACCAATCTCTTGGTATTACTAATTGACATTTCCACCCCCGAACCTCTATCTCAATATGAATGTTTATTGAATGAATTTAAGCAATATCGTGCAGCGCTATTGGAAAAACCACGCATTATTGTCTTTAATAAAATTGATCTCGTAGAGGATATCCCAACATACACATTGACTGAGAAAGTATTTTATATCTCCGCTCTCAAAGGAACGGGCATCAGCAATTTGGTGAAATATTTAAATAAATGAAGATCCGATTTAAACAAAATAAAGCAACAATTTTAAAGCTATTGGACTCATCGCCCAGCATTAAGAGGAAATTAAAAATTCTGGACAAACTCAATGGTACAAATGAGAAAGATAATATAATAATACTTTTGAAGGTACTCGAAGATACATCATGGAGTTTAAGGGAAAAAGCCGCCTATAAATTGGCTGCCTTCGGGCCTCGTGTTGTGAATAGATTAAAAAAGTTATGCGTACGAGGTTATTGGTTTACCCGCGCCTCAGCATGCTTAAGTTTGGGAGAGATAGGCGACCTGAGGGCACTCGCTGTCATTGTAAAACTTCTCTTAACTGACGATAACCCAACAGTTATCAAAGAAGCTTCCCAGGCACTCGTAAAAATGGCCCGCAGGATGCCTGCTGAATTTGCCGCACACCTACAAGAAATAGAGCTAGATAAACCTCAGATGATAAAAATATTAATAACGCTGGAAACAATCGACATTGAAGTGTATAGTAGGATCAAAGAATTAATAGAAAATGAATGAGGCACTCGATTTTCTCGCCCTCTTATCGATCAGAAAATTAACAGAAAGCAAACTCTACCTTTTATTAGAAAAATTTCGCACACCAACATCAATACGGCAAGCATCACGAGAAGCTTTAGTGCCCATTGTCGGGCAGGAACTTGCTCAGAAAATTAGTTTGCTCGAAACAGACGATAGAGTCAGTAAACAGTTTGCTCTGTTACAGAAATTAAATATTAGCGTTTTACCTTATTATTCACATGACTACCCTCAGTGGTTAAAATGTATCAATCATTTCCCACCGGTCCTCTTTGTGCGCGGTACGCTAATTCCTGAAGATGAAATATCAATCGCCATAATTGGAACAAGAGGTGCAACTGTTTATGGAAAGAGCATAGCTGAAAATTTTGCTGGCGAATTTGCTCAAGCAGGTGTTACTGTCGTAAGTGGAATGGCGAGGGGTATTGATACTGCTGCACACCGCGGTGTGTTCCAGAAAAATGGCCGAACGATAGCAGTATTGGGCTCGGGTATTGATATTTGTTACCCACCTGAAAATAAACAACTAATGGAGACCATTACTCAGCATGGTGCAATCATCACGGAATTTACCGTCGGTACGCCACCACTGGCACAAAATTTCCCAAAGCGAAATCGCATCATATCAGGATTAGCAAGGGCAATTGTTGCAATCGAGGCGAAGGAAAAATCTGGTGTAATGAATACTGTACGCTGGGCACTAGAACAAAACAAAGATGTTTTTGCAATCCCAGGCAATATTTACGCAAAGACATCTCACGGTACTAACCGCCTCATCAAAGAAGGAGCAATTCCCGTGACTTCTGCAGGAGAAATCTTAGAATTGTTGGGTATTCAGCGTACACGAGTTGAACGAGAGGCAAGAGACCTTGTATTAAACGATGAAGAGCAAGCAATTTGGAATCATCTCTCCTATGAGCCGACATATGTAGATACGCTGGCTGAAAAGCTCAGTCAGCCTACCGGGCCTATTTTGAATGCGTTACTCAATCTCGAATTGAGAGGATTAGTTAAACAACTTCCAGGAATGATGTTCGTAAAAATTTTTGAATAGAACTGTTGAGACCTTAATTCAGCAATATACAGTGGTTTTTAAAATTTAATTGTTTGTAATTTTTTCTCCAACCATGGTTGGTCGGGTTCTAATGCCAATGACCTCCGCCAATAGTAATGTGCTTTATTTGAATCACCAGTTTTGTAATAAATATAGCCTAGATTATTTAACAACTCAATATCTTGAGGATAAATTTCTATTGCTTCAGCGAGAAGATGTATCGATTTCTGATAATCACCAGATGCAAAATAGGCAATTGAAAGTTTATTAACCGTGGTCGGTACATAATTTAATTCCGTAGACTTCTCATACCATATGATTGCCTGAGGATAGTTTCCTAAATCCATAAGTTGTTCAGCAAGGACGAAATAATAATAATAAGGTTGCTTCATTTTAAATTCAAACATCTGCTCAGCTTCCTGTATTTTGTTATAAATGGATACAAAAAGTGGCGCCATATCTTTAGCAATCTTATAGTATTTTAGTGCACTATCAATTTCTGCTTGATAATAGTATATAGTCCCTAAATTTTTATAATATTCAACTTTTTTAGGGTTGTATTCGATAGCCTTCCGATATTCTTTTGTTGCAAGTTCATACAATCCATTCCAAAAATATACGTTGCCAATATTAGCATGGGCATCACTGCATTTTTCATTTTTTTCTACAACTTCATTGAGAACCCTAAGGGCATCGTCATATTCTCCAGCATTGATATGCCATATGCCTAGATGGGTCTTTGCTTCACAGAGCGAATCTTTAGTGGAGCGTGGGTTAATTAAAAAAATAGTTATATACAAAATTATGATTATAATTACTGAAATGGTTATTTTACGAATTGACTTAGCTTTGTACATAGACAAAAATTCAAATGCAAAGAAAACAGCGAACAAAATTAGCAACGGAGATACTGCGTGGCGAAACCGTCCAATAATAAAAAAGGGCATGTAAGAAACAAAAATTGAGCAAATATAAAAGGCATTAGTTACAAGGCCAAAATTTTTCCAATATTTTCTCTTGAACAGAATAAAAATTAAGCCCAAAATGGAAAGTGGTCCCAAAAAACCAAACGAGAAAATGGGTATATGAAAATACAAAAAATATTGCGCAGCATAATATAGACTTTCAGCTTGCGGTATCTCATAGGCACTCCAAAAATATATTGCTTTTTTTATGTATAAGCCTAAAGCATGGGTTGGATAATCTTTTAGAAAATCTAGACCTTTTTTAATCCAGAAGGATGAGGTTTGTGAAGCCTTGAGTTTTGTACCATTCACAAATTCAGCAGTTTTCTTTCCCGTAAAATCATTACTAATATCATAATTGTTGGGCTTGAAGTATGTAGCATTCGCTTCTGGGTTATTCCCTAAATAAAAATTTATCCCCAGATTATACGATATCAGTACAAAATCATCTGCTACCTTATAGTTCCTAATAGTCGTTGGGAGAATAGCAAATAAAGTTCCAACCGCAAGAAAAAGAAAATGTTTCATCGATTTTTTCAAGACAATTGTAATTACAAAAAACACGGGTACAAAAAGAAGGCAATTAGTGCGAGTTAATGCCTGTATGCCTAATATAATGCCTGAAATAAAAAAAATTATCACACTATGTTTTTCAATTGCCAAAGTAATTGTTATGATAAAAAGTAAAGTCAGAAATGGAACAACTGCATCAGGACTAATAAAACCACTATAGAAGATAGCTGGTATATATACAGCATAAAACAACGAAGCGATAATGGCAATTTTTTTATTAAATAACTTTCGTCCTAAATAGTAAATAAAAATGCAGCACAGAGCATCAATGAATCCTTGAAAGATCAGAATTGATAAATAAGAACTACCAAATATTTTATAAAAAAAAGCCATAAGATATGGATAAAGAGGTGGCCAGAAAAAAGGTTCTTGCGACTGCACTCCATTAACAATATTAGTTGCCTCGAGACTGTAAATACCGGCATCGGCAAAAGAGTTAAAAAACAGATCATTACCTACGGATATAATATAGAATAGGCGGATGATTATAGCAACGAAAAAAATTATCAAGAGTGGTTTTTTGAGATAAGTTAACACTGCCATTCAGTGAAATTGATTAATTAAACATTCCTAATAAAAAATTAAATAAACAAATGTGATAGCCAAAGGTGCAATGTAAAATTGAGGATTTTAACATATTCATGGGTGGCTCCTTTGTTATCTTTGATACTACAATTAAGTTAAAGCAACGTAAATAAAAAATCAACAAAATTGTTGATATCCATCTTTAATTCTATGTCCCCATCTTCCAAGAAGATAAGTATCTTCTCTGTTCTTGAGTCAATCTATCAATCTTAATGCCCATAGACTTGAGTTTAAGTCTTGCTATTTCTTGGTCTAATCTTTGAGGCAGATTATATATCTGATTCTGTAAGTTACAATTGTTAAACAGATACTCCACTGCAAGAGCCTGGTTTGCAAAAGACATATCCATAACCATTGCAGGATGTCCTTCTGCTGCAGCGAGATTAACTAAACGTCCCTCTGCTAACATATAGATTTTTTTTTCATTTTTTAATTGATATTCATCACAAGAATTTCTTATTGTCCTTTTTTTTCTCGTGATCTTCCTTAAGCCTGGCTTATCTATTTCAACATCGAAATGGCCTGAATTCGCAATTATTGCACCGTTCTTCATCTTCAACATATGTTTCTTTGTGATAACATTAATATCTCCGGTAACCGTAACAAAAACATCTCCAATCTTTGCTGCCTCAGTCATAGGCATAACACTATAACCATCCATTCGTGCCTCGAGCGCCTTGACTGGGTCAACCTCGGTAACGATGACCTGTGCACCCATGCCCTTTGCCCTCATTGCGAGCCCTCTGCCGCACCAACCATACCCTGCGACTACAAAATTGCAACCGCTAATGAGCATATTTGTGGCTCGTAGAATACCATCGATTGTCGATTGACCCGTACCATAGCGATTATCAAAAAGATGTTTTGTGAGAGAATCATTAACCGCAATAATGGGAAACTGCAAGACTTTATTGTGTTCCATCTGTTTTAAACGGATAACTCCTGTCGTCGTCTCTTCAGTGCCGCCAATAACACCACTTACCCTCTTTTTGTGAGCGGTCGATATTAAATCAGCACCATCGTCGATTAATACTTCGGGCTTTCCTTTTAATACCGCAGCCATGTTACCATAATATTCTCTACGGGATTCACCGTTCCGAGCAAAGATACGAATATCATCCGTCGCCAGTGCAGCTGCAACATCATCCTGTGTCGATAGTGGGTTGGAGGCAGTAAGAAAAACCTGAGCACCACCAGCCTTCAGCGTCCTCATTAAATTCGCCGTCTCTGTAGTCACGTGGAGGCAGCAACCAATCCGTCGATTCCTGAGAGGTTTATTTTTTTTAAACCGTTTACGTATTAATCGTAAGACCGGCATCTTTGTCTCTGCCCACTCAATTCTCTTCTTCCCTTCTGGTGCTAAATTTTTATTTGTAATATTGTACTTCATAATTCACCCTCACTTCGTTGTGTGAAAGAAATACTAAATAGGTCAAAATTTATTATTAAATTCCTGCCTTCTTTTTTATCTGGTCAGCCATATCAATGATTTCCCATGTGAATCCCTCTCCCTCACGACCAAAATGACCGTAACAAGCAGTGCGTCGGTAGATTGGCCGACGTAAGTTCAACTTATCAATAATCCCTTGGGGTGTAAAATCAAGGAGCCCCTTGAGAATTGAAACAATTTCTTCGTCATCGACCTTACCTGTCCCAAATGTGTTGACGGTGATTGCAGTTGGCTCAGCGACCCCAATGGCATAGGCGAGTGAAACCTCAACCTTTGAACACACACTAGAGGCAACGAGATTTTTTGCTACATACCTTGCCATATATGATGCAGAGCGGTCAACCTTTGTCGGATCCTTGCCAGAAAAGCAGCCACCACCATGATGGCCAATACCACCATAAGTATCAACCATAATCTTACGGCCAGTTAATCCAGTATCACCAGTTGGGCCACCAATGACAAACCGGCCAGTTGGATTGATAAACACCTTTGTCCTGTCATCTACTAATTCCTTGGGAATAATTTCATCAATGAGCAACCGCTTCAGATCCGCATGGAGCTTTTCGCTTTTAACACTTTCATGGTGTTGGGCCGATACGATGACCGTGTCTATCCTGAGTGGTTTACCATCCTCATATTCCATAGTCACCTGCGATTTGCCATCGGGATGGAGGTAGTCAACAATATTTCCTTTCCGAATTTCGGTAAGTCGACGCATAAGATTATGCGCGAGCATTATCGGAAGGGGCATAAGTTCTGGTGTCTCGTCAACTGCATAACCGTACATCATCCCCTGATCTCCTGCTCCACCGATATTGACTCCGAGTGCAATGTCGCCTGATTGTTCTTGAATTGCCGAAATCACTGCACAATTCTCCGCATCAATGCCCATATCAGTATCAGTATAGCCAACCTCGTACAAGAGAGCACGCACGATGTCAGAAATTGAAACATAACAGGTTGTCGATATCTCACCCGCAACAAAAATCAAACCTCGTGTTGCGAGTGTCTCACACGCGACTCGACCAAAAGGATCCTTTTCAAGAATTGCATCTAAAATCGCATCTGACACCTGATCACAAATCTTATCAGGGTGTCCTTCAGTAACTGACTCAGAGGTTATAAAATAACGTGTCATATATCTCCTTTTTGAATTATAGATAAATCTCAGTAAAAATCAAGAATTAATTGGCAGGTGGGTGGTCATATTGACAACAATGTGGTTTTAGTTATAATTTTTCGAAATGAAGGTTCTATATATAACCTTGAAAATTTTGCTCTTTGCGCTTGTTATCTTCCTTATGAATCTCAATTCAGGGTGTACAGACCCTGATGAATATGCACCACCGCAGGATTCTCTCGTAGCACCACCAGCTCCGCCCCAACTCATCGTTCCAGCTGACAGCGAATTGTTTTCCCAAACGCCTGGTATTGCTATGAACATCTATTTTGAGTGGTCTCTTGTCGAAGATGCACAATACTATCAAATTCAAGTTGCAACAGATGTTGCATTCAATAATACTATATTCGATGAAAAGGTCTATGCACACTCAGCTACACTAACCTTTTATCAGCCCGGTGAATTTTTCTGGCGAGTAAGAGCTTACAGTCCTCTGTGGACGTGGTACACGAGTTGGTCAGAAATACGCTATTTCTGGTCAACGTCGGCTTAAAAAACGTGTTCGAAAGTACCAAAGTTTCTGAACCAATCTTCTTACGTAACCTGACTATTCATCCCATCAGTGGAATTACTAAAAATGGATTCGATGCTTCAACGATCGATGAGGTACTAATTTCTAACAAAGGAGTATTTCGAGAGTTCGATACACCAGATGTCAGTACTATAGAATTCGACAACCGAGGTGATGAACCTGTGCTAATCATCGATGGAGAGGAAATTACCGGGTCGTTACAAAATCGTATCATCGCTCTATCGAGTGTTGTCGATGCACGATCAACAAAAAGCATTCCAGTTATCTGTGCTGAAGAGGGACGATGGGATGACCTGGGTGGATTCCAAACTGGTCACTGTGCCTATCCACAGATACGCACGATTCTTATGAAGAGTCTCCACAAAAAAATCGACACACAACGCGCTGTCTGGAATGAAATTAACCGGAAATTAACAGTATCAAAGATACTATCAACAACCTCGTCTATGCACGACATCTATCATAATCTCAACGAAGAAATTGCTCGGTATATTGAAGGATTCTCGAGCATCAATCATAGTGCAATCGGATTTATTGGAGTCGCGGGTAACCGTATTCTCGGTTGTGATATCTTTTGTAATACAAAAATCTATCATAAGTTTGAAAACAAATTAATACGCAGCTACATCCTTGACGCAATCGAACATCAAAAAAAAGAACCCAATGTCCCTGATGTAAAAAAATTCTTTACTGCTCTTCAATGTGCCCTGGCGAGAAAAAAAATAAGGAATAGGACTGCAAACGAGAAAATTAAAGGCAATGGTTTCCTCGGACAGGCACTCATCTATAATAAAAGTTCTGTTCACCTATCGGTATTTCCCACCTAAACACTCGTGCTCCTGAAAAGACTCGGTAAGTACGAAATCATTAATTGGCTCGGTGGTGGAAGATTCGGCGACGTTTTCTTAGCCCGCGATACCATTTTAGATAAAGAATTTGCTCTCAAAATATCACGGATGAGGAAAGAAGAAATCAGCATGCTCAAAGACGAAGCCAAGCTCTTAGCATCTCTCGACCATCCCAATATTGTGAGATTCTATAATATTGACTTTATTGATAATAAGTTTGTATTAGTAATGGAATATATTAAAGGAAAAATACTGCGGGATATTATAACAGAAGGCGGTATCGACATCGATGAAGCAGTAAACATAGCAACACAAATTCTCAATGCTGTATATTATGCACACTCTCAACAGGTATTACATCGTGATTTAAAGCCTGAGAATATACTCATCACTACAAGAGAAGTTATAAAGGTAACTGACTTCGGTCTTGCCCGATTCATTAAATCCAGCTCTATATCAGCATCAACTGCTGGCACGCCTATCTATATGGCGCCTGAGGCATGGTCAGGTAATTTTAATGAAAAATCGGATATTTGGAGTCTTGGCGTTATTTTCTATGAACTACTCACCGGTACACTACCTTTCTTAGATGATAGTCTCAATGGTCTTAAAAAGAAAATTGATAAAAATAATTTTCTTGTTCCGAGCATGCTGAGACCCAGTATTCCTGAATATATCGAAGATGTAGTTTTGAAAAGTCTGAATCGAGATTCTCGTGTGCGACCAGCTGCAAATGAATTATTAGGTAGATTGAGTGAAAGAGGTAAAGAGATTAGAGTCAAACAAGGAATTAAAATTCCTGCAAAAGAAATCCAGACTATTAATTTCACGCCAACACAGCAGGAGGTTATTGAATCACATAACGATACAGTACTGCTCCTCGGCCAAGCAGGTTGTGGTAAAACCACCACACTCACCTATGCTATTGCCCGCTTGCTCGAAAAAGGCATTCCAGTATCCAAAATTCTCATTTGTACATTCACCAATAAGGCTGCCAATGATATTAGATATCGATTGCAGAGATGTGCTCATTTTTCTCCTTATGAGTTGTGGCTCGGCACATTCCATACCTTGGGCTTGAGAATATTACGCCGCGATATTGAACGGATTGACATCAGCGAGGATTTCACCATAGATGAACCAAAAAATATCTTTAAAGAGATGAAAATAAAAACTGGGGAATACCGTAGTAACGCTGTCATTAAATTTATCGAAATCCTAAAAGCAAAAACAATTACGCCTGAATGCTTTGATCCTAAAAATAAATGGGAATCGTATTGTTGTGAAATATACGAACAATATGAACAGTATAAAAAAGAAAATAGTATTTTAGATTATGATGACTTGATTCTATATGCTATTGCATTGCTCGAGGAAAATCCCGATATACAAGAGTATTATAAAAATTTATTTGATTATATATTTGTTGACGAACTTCAGGATATAAACCCAGCCCAGTATAAATTACTGTCTGTGCTCTATAAAAATCACATCTTCTTCACCGGCGATGAAGACCAGGCAATCTATGGCTGGCGTGGTGCTGATAAAGATTTAATCTACCGAGTTGCTAAAGATTATAAAGATGTGAAAATATTCTCGTTATCAACGGGTTTCCGTTTACCTCATGATATTTTAAAAATTGCTAATAATTTAATGAAGCGGGAACCAACAGCAATACCAGCTATGCATAATGGCGATATCATAGTGTACGCAGCAAAATCTGAACAGGATGAAGCTGATTATATTGTAAAAGAAATTAAACGTCTACGAAAGAATTCTTTTATGTTCCAAGATATTGCTCTGTTATATAGAATGAATTATATTTCGCGAGTATATGAGGATACATTAGCAAGAAACCGAATTCCCCATACCATTATCGGTGGTTCTTCGTTTTATGCGCGCACCGATATAAAACCACTCATTGAATACTTAGAACTTCTCGAGGCGAGTCATACGATAAAAAAGGATGAGTTTATTGCAACGGCAATAGGATTATTTAAAATTAAAAAGAAAGAAAATGTACGAGCGCAAAAAATATTCCAATACCACATTGAAAATGCTCATCTGCTATCTCCTGCAGTTATCATTAATGAAGTGACAGGAGTGACACATTTAAAAGGTGGAAATATTGAAGAGATGGAATCGTTAGCGCGCAGCTATGCTAACATTTCGCTATCACAATTTTTGAATGAAGTGAAATTGATCCAGGAATTGGATCTGATCGATTGGGGGAAAGATACAGTAAAGCTCATAACAATCCATAGCGCTAAAGGACTTGAATTCTCTGTTGTATTTATCGTCGACCTTGTCGAAAATATTTTTCCGATGACAAAAAAGATAGTATCGAAAAAAGATCTCGAAGAAGAACGAAGACTGTGCTATGTTGCACTCACTCGCTCACAGAAGAAATTATATCTCCTCTATCCAAAATGGCGCTATGGTCGGCACCAACAACCTTCACGATTTTTAGCTGATATGTTTAAGACATCATCTCTGTGACAGTTTTCTACTTTTGCCAGTATATATGGCTATCTATCCTTAACGCTTCCTCTTTGTAAAATAGAGCAGAGTAAAAATAACCAACATTGCAATCAAAATACACAGCACTATAACATTATATTCTCTCAAAAAATGAGAAGCCTCTTGCCAAGAAGCGCCAACCGAAAAACCGACGATGACCAAGAAGAGATTCCATATTATAACACTGATAAAACTATATAAAAAAACTGTTTTGCTCTTTATCTTAACAAGACCAGCTGCAAAACATATCGGTGCTCTCATTCCTGGCAAAAAGCGATTCAAAATTATGATGAAGTCGCCACGTTTCGTAAATTTCTGTTTTGCCCGTTCAATCAAGCGAAGGGGAAAGAATTTGCCCAGAAAAGATTTTGAAAAAAACTGAACCAATTCATTGCCTCTATTCTTTCCAATAGTATAGATTATCATTATTCCAGCAATACTCCCCACGACAGTACACGTGAAGACCACATATGGACTATAATGACCCTGCCCAGCGATGAATGCAAAAACCAAGACAAAAGCATCAGATGGGTATGGCGGAAAGAGACTCTCAAAGAGTGCGTTGAATAACAGAAATGTATACACGAGTAGTGGTTCTCGAGACGATAACCATTCAAACATACGAGTTATATGCTCCCATGAGATAATCTATAGCCGCACATCAATTTGACATCCAATTTGTGTTGCTGTATCAGAATCTTTATGCACAAGTGAATATTTGAATGTCGTAGTAATTATTTCTATTGGCTTGATACCAAGATGGATAAAGCCATAATAGCCATCATTGTAGAGCATACGGTTATTTATAATGCCTGGCAAATCGACCTCATAAACATAAATTCTGGAGGCGTAAGAATCTGTATTGAACAAACCATATCTCACTCTTAATCGCATATTTTTTAGCAGTAGGCCTGCCTCAATGGCACCGAAAATTCCTCTGTCTAATTCGTTTGAATCATATACATGCTTTTCTTCTAACCTCAGATCAAAAAAAATGGCTTTTATTGGTGTAATACGAAGAAAAACTCGTGCACCCGACAAATCCATCGTTTCTCTGGTAAATCGCCACCGTATCTGAAACTTGGTATTGAGAACACCATAACTCTTTTCGAGGTTAACACGTAACCCATACTTCGCAGAATCTGTTTCAACCATATTATCAAAGGTTACTGTCGTCCCAAGATTGATTAATTTGGAATGATGACTGATATCTAAGGTGCCACCAAAATAATTATCATCTGCCTCTACCCCCTTTGGCGAACAGAAGCCGAGAGGAAAATATTTCCCCGCGAGGTTGAAATCAAAATAGGGAAAGAAACCACTAAATCCAAAAAGTCCCCCACTATGGTTATTAAAAGAACGCGCCCACTCCGAGAACACGACAAACTGATCACCGTAGTAATTCAATCCGATTGCAGAAATCCAGAATTTATCGCCGTAGAATTGGGCAAAAGAATCGTCACACACAAATTCAGGACTGTAGACACACCTGTATGATCGGTTTGAAATCAATAGATTTGAGAAACGATACCGCAGGTCATAACCCATAATTTCCTCATTAATTCTATCCTTTCGACTCAGTGATGAAGAATCGGTATGCTTCCCCGATTCATAGAATGAACGAGCAAAGCCGAGAGAATCTATCCTGCCATCAAGTTTCTGGTTTGAATAAAAAACAGTGTACTTCACAAAAAATGAATCAGAAAATGCAGCACCAAAAAAGCCACTATTTTCCAAACTCGATGTATACGGTAATATACCACGTTCGTTCATCATAACGCGAAAATCTGTTGTAGTGAAAAAAGAACCAATCGGTGAGAGCACTACCCCTGTGCCCAAATCTAAATTATATTTTCCAAAGGCAAATTCCCAGTTCCTATCATTAATTATAACACCTGCCGAGTAATAATCAAAAAAAGAACTTTCATGGGGATCCTTTTCCGTAACGAGGAAAATATTATAGTGGTTTAAAATACATTGTGATTTTGTGTAGTAGCCTTCTGAGTTCTGTTCATGAGGCATCTGTGTCATCACACGCATTCTTGTGGTTAATTTCTCAAAACTGAATGGTTTTGCCTCGATTGTTACAAATGGTTTTATGTTTTCGAAAATAACTCTATCAATTCCCGGGATATTCACTAGCTCATTGATGGTACTAAAAGGACGGTGTTCAATGATTTTCAAACAATGTACCGGCAAGAGGTAAGGAATTTTCGCCAAGTCCTCAAAGTGAGCAGTATTTATATCAATTGGGTTCTTGGTTAAATTTTCAATATCATCGATAATAATCTCGAAATCTCTCTCCTCTTCGGTTTCGAATATCGTAGCATCACTAACTAAGCATATACAGCACAAGAGTAAAATCATAAACCGAAACCTGCACTCAATCTATGCGATAGACCCAGTTGGCGGTGGTGGGTTCCTGCATAACCGAGACACAAATCACCGAGGTGAATTTTTAGTCCATACTCGAGGAGCAGGGGGTCAGTATTCACGCCTAATGCCAATTCAAAAATGTTGTAGGGATAATAATGCGCAGCAATATTAAAAAATGGTAAATCTGTTTCAATCCCCCGTATTATAAAATTAAACAGTACATTGTCTGCCGCACGAAACCCGCATTGTATCGAATAGCTTGCTGGAATATAATCGATGTCAGAAAACTTAGGCACATTGATATTATTAATCCACACTCCGAGATCGAAAGGCGTATGTTGGAAGAGTGCTCCAAACTTCAATGAAAAACCAAAATGGTTGTAATGGTCTTTGATCGAATAATTGAGCATAGAGATATTGAAACCAACAGCGAAATGCTTAATAAAAGGAAACCCAAATCCTAATCCGATTATGTTTTCTCTATAAAGTTCATTACCGAAAGTAGTGATACATATACTATATGATTTAATTTGTGAGTAGAGAGAATACGTTTTCAATTCAGATAAACCAAAATTCACACCTGTACTAGCGATTATCCCAAATTGTTGTTGGTAGAGTGCTGCTGGATTAAATTGATGCTCAGATAAAATGCTTTGCGGAAAAAGAGAAGACTCAAAAACCGCAACGAGACAGAAAACGAACATTAGTCTTATGTCGATTCTGTTTCTTCAACATTCAATATCATTTCTTTAACACCAATGACCTTCACTTTGCTGCCTTTCTTAATTTTTTTATCGCTGACCGCATTCCAATACTCGCCATGGACAAACACTGAACCACTATCTTTTGTTATATCTGTCTTAGCATGTCCGATCTCTCCGACTATCCCCTCTTTGCCTGTCGTTTGCCTTTTGAATTGGGCATGGATTCCTAACGCCACAAGGAAAGTAAAAAACGCTGCAATGATGATAACGACAATCATAATAACCTCCCATGATACCCTAAAAAATGGTACATCACTTTCAAACAAAATTAATGAACCCATTACCAGTGAAATTATTCCACCAATAGTTAAAAGGCCTTGTGATGTTACGTATATTTCTAATATAAAAAGAATAGCAGATAGAATGATCAATGCTACTCCAGCATAATTAACTGGGAGCAGGTGCAATGAATAAAATCCTAAAATCAGGCAGATACCGCCAACGACTCCAGGAAAAATCATGCCGGGGTTTTGTAATTCAAAAAATAAGCCATAAATGCCTAATAGTAGCAAGATGTAAGCTATATTAGGATTAGTCAAAATCAATAGTAACTGTTCTCGTATGGTCATCGTGATATCTTTTACAGATTGTGATTCGGTTTCTAAAGTAATTTCACGAGTGTCAACTTGTACAGTTCGCCCATGCAATTTCGTAATCAGTTCGTACACATCGTCGGCAATGATTTCACAAACGTCTAATTTCAGTGCTGTCTCAGCATCGATTGATGCACTTTCGCGCACTGCCTTTTCAGCCCACCTCTCATTTCTGCCTCTCTCTTTTGCTAATGCCTGCAAATAAGCAACAGCATCATTCGTTACCTTTTCAACCATCACACTATCCATCTTCTCACCACCCATACCAACCGGGTGCGCAGCACCAACATTTGTCCCTGGTGCCATTGCAGCAATATGGCTCGCGTATATTATTAAAAAACCAGCTGAAGCAGCCCTCGCTCCTTTTGGCGCAACATAAACAATAATAGGGATTTTCGCATTAAGCATCCTCTTGGTAATCTCACGCATCGATTCATCGAGACCTCCAGGAGTATCGAGTTTTATAATCAAACATGAGGCATCATGTTCCTCGCTTGTCTGAATTGCCCGCAATAAGTAAGAACTACTTGCTGGACTTATTACACCACTCAATTCAGCCACATATATGTCATGTATATTCCATAGAAAGATTAAAAATAAAATAAACATATATTATCATAATCAAAATTTGTCAATAAGTCAATAGCAAATCAAATTCATTGATAACCACTCCATTGAAAACGAAATTAAAAAGTTATTACACACACTCACCCACTCAGTTCAAAACAACAATAATAAAATTCTTCATTGTAAGAAAAAATTTCTTAAACCATTATTAGAAAAATCTTAATTCATTCACAAAATTTTCTTATAACGTAAAAAAGTACTTGACAAAATTCGAATAATGATTATAATTTTACATAAGGAGGTAATAATGCCAATGAAGAAGAGAAAGAAGGCGAAAAAGAAGGCGACAAAGAAGAAAAAGAAGACGACAAAGAGAAAGAAAAAAAGAAGATAGCTTGTAAGAAGGGGAGAGCAATCTCCCCTTCTCTGTTTTGTAGTAACGATCTCCCAATAAAACAACGTGGGATAAATGTGTGGTGGTTGACAAAATAGTTACCATCCATATAATAGCAGATGAATTTTCGTATTCAAATGCTAATTGCAATGATTCACATAAATTCTTTTGAAATAGCTGAGAAAGGCTCGGCATGATCATTATTTACGATATATTCGCTTTTTTCTTTGGTGCAGCAATCGGTAGTTTTCTCAATGTTGTCATTTATCGAATGCCGGAAGGAATTTCAATAATTAGACCCAATTCATTTTGTCCAAAATGTAAAAAGCCAATAAAGTGGTTTGAAAATATACCGGTGATCAGCTACATTTTTCTCAAAGGTAGATGTTCTAGATGTCACAGTCGAATATCTATTAGGTACCCGCTCATTGAAATAATTACTGGATGTTTATTTCTCTATGCTTTCATTCATTTTGGGCTGAGCATTGATTTTTTCTTTTATGTATTTTTCTTTTGTTCTCTTATTATAATCTCAAGCATTGATTTTTCATACCAAATTATTCCGGATATCATCTCCATGCCAGGGATCTTCATCGGCTTAATTTTTCAGATCATCAAGGGTAATTTTTTGCCAGGACTCATTGGTATGCTTTTTGGCGGCGGCTTAATACTCTTAATTAGAGTAATTGGTGGTAAGGTTTATAAGAAAGAAGTTATGGGTGTGGGTGATGTATACCTTACAGCGATGATTGGCGCATTTGTTGGTTTTCCCCTTATATTATCAGCAATTTTTATCGCAGCTTTAATTGGGTCAATCTTAGGTATTATTTTTATCATCTCTACCAAACAGAGTCGTGAGAGTCCAATACCATTTGGTCCTTTCTTGAGCATTGGTGGTATTCTTGTTATAATACTTCAGCAAAAAATTGTACAGGTTTTTGCATTTTTAGGAGTATATCAATGAGATGACGTAGTGTCCAACATAGCGTATTCAGCAATTGATGAAATCAATGAAGTAGTAATGAATAAAATTTTGGTAATCATTGGGCCAACCGCAGTAGGTAAAACAAAGATAGCAATTAAAATTGCTAAAAAGATTTCTGGCGAAATTATTTCTGCAGACTCGAGGCAGATCTATCAGTATCTCACAATCGGAACTGCAAAACCAACCCCTGAAGAGCGCCAATTGATTAGATTCCATTTAATAGATTTTGTGCACCCAGACGATACCTATTCATGTGGACAATTTGGCCGTGATGCTGAAGCGAAAATTGGAGAAGTGAGAAAAAGAAATAATATACCTATTGTCTGCGGCGGAACCGGATTGTATATTAAAGCACTATTCCACCCACTCCATGTGTTGCCTCAGTCTGATGAAAAATTAAAAGAAAAATTTACTACAATACTAAAACAACATGGAATCGAATACTTGTATCAAAAGCTACGAGCAATCGATCCAGAGTGGGCAGGAAAAATTATGCCTCAGGATAAGCAGAGAATAGTACGTGGCTTAGAAGTCTACGAGATAACAGGGAAACCTTTGAGTTCATTAATAAATAAACAAAAAAGAAAAGCACAATTCCAACCATACTACATTGGTCTGAATGCACCTCGCGATATACTATATCAGAAAATAGATAAGCGCGTCGACGAGATGATAAAGAAGGGGTTAGTAAAAGAGGTAACATCTCTTTTAAAACGAGGGTTTGATCACCAATCGAATGCTCTGAGAACAATTGGCTATAAAGAAATTATTGCGTATTTTCAGAAAAATTTAACATTAGATGAGGCGGTAAAAAAAATAAAACAGAGAACGAGGAATTTTGCAAAACGACAGATTACATGGTTTAACAAAATTCCAGACGTGCATTGGTATAATCCAGAAGATATCAATATCATAAAAACAATTATCAAACCTTTTAGTACAAATTGCAACCAGTAAAAATATAACCTATGCTCTTGTGGAATTTAAATAGGGATAACCTCTATATGGATGAAAGCCTTTTGAGAGCTTGCAATTTATCACTATTGCCTAGTTTCGTTCTATTAATTGCCGATTTTAAAAAGGTAATCGATTGATTATAGGTATCACGGTTAACAGGATACGGAAATCCATCCTTACCACCATGGGCAAATGAATATCGTGCCGGGTCCTCGAATGAGGGCGTTGCACCGTGGAGTAATTCACCAATGAGTGCTAATGCCCTGATTGTCTTTGGCCCAACACCATTAACACCAATTAATGTTTGAAAATCTTCTGCCGATCGCTCGTACGTTTTCAAGAGAACCCTGTGAAAGTATCGTGGGTTGATATCAAATCGCAAGACTGGATGGCGAGCTGGCATATTTAAAATTCTCTTGGCTTCTTTTATTACCTTATCAGGTTTTTCTCGTGACAGTTCAGTAACAATTGTACGAGAGGTTTCACTCTCAGACGCAACCATATTTAATGAAGGGTGTCTGTCATCACAACATACTGCCGTGTGAGGTTCACAAATATACGATTGTAAACGCGATGAGAGCCAATGGTATCTCCGGGCAAAACGATTTTCTGTATTCATCCCCTGCTGGATAACACTCCAATCGCCTTCTTTTGTAAAAATAAACACATGGTGGTAAAGATTGTAGCCATCTTGAACACAGGTATTATCAACCTTCGCTGAAATTCGTGACGAATAGATCAAGTGTTCCGAATCGATTGACAGACGTTCTGATTGTTTCGCAATCTCCTGTGGTGTTTTTCTCGATGTTGCTCCTTTGCCGCCACAAATATAAAGACCCAAATCCTTTGAAATATTTTTAATTCCTTCCTTCATGGCACCACAAACTGTGGTTGTCACACCAGATGAGTGCCAATCAAATCCTAAGACAGCACCACATGCCTGGAACCAAAAAGGATCAGAAATTCGACACAGAAATTCCTTTCTACCCTTTGCAATAACAATCGCCTCAATAAGTGCGGCTGAAAGCTTAACCATTTTTTCAAACAACCAACGCGGCGCTCGGCCGTGGTGAAGTGGTAGGTTCGCAATTCCTGTTCTCATAAAAAATTGATACTAGTGCCGTTTCAAATTGAAAATGTTAATCGTGGAGTAGAATCTGTAGGTTCGTACAATATAACGAACATAAATATCCTACCCCTGATTGTTGAAATTTTTTTGATAAACATACGACGCGAACGATTTGAAACGGTACTAGTAATCTACTAATGAGAAAATTTTATAATCCTTCAACTTATCATCTCCCTGTAAATAGGTCAATTTAGTAATGAAAGCACAGCCAACAACCGTACCACCTAACTGCTCAATAAGTTGACACGTCGCAAGCACAGTACCACCGGTTGCGAGAAGGTCGTCAAACACCAAAATCCGCTCACCCTCCTTGATTGCATCTCTATGAATTTCAATTATGTTCGAACCATACTCTAAGGTATATTCTTTAGAGAGTGTTTCAGCAGGCAATTTACCTGGTTTGCGAACCGGTACAAAACCACAATTGAGGTGGTATGCAATCGCACCACCAAAGATGTACCCTCGTGCCTCGATTGAAACAACTTTATCGATCTTTTCTTTTCTATAATGATTAACAATAGCGTCAATAACATACTTGAACGGTTTCGGTTCTTTTATGAGAGTAGTAATATCTTTGAACATAACACCTTTTTGAGGAAAATCGGGAATGTTTCGAATGTATTTTTTAAGATCCATTATACCTCCTTTCTGCTGCGCAGAAAAACGGATTCACGCGGATTACAACACGGATGCAGACGGACTTTAAAACGCTAAATCCATATGAAGTAGATCAAAATACCTAAAATTATTCGTGCCATTCGTGATTCATTCGTGTTCATTCGTGTAAAACTAAAATCGCACATCAAAATCTGTAAATCCATCTTCGTTTTCAAACCATGTAACATCTACTCCAGTAATGTGAGCTGAAGATGGTCCAATCTTGAGCTGTTTAATAAAATCGTCGAGTATTCCCTTTTCTGCTTCGGCGACAACTTCAACGTGACCAGAGGAAAGGTTCCTAACATATCCTCTCGTTTGATAGAGCTGTGCCTGTTGTACAACAAAAAATCTATAGCCGACACCCTGTACGAATCCCTGAATAATTATTCGAGCTTTCACTATAGTATCGCTTTGAATGCTCTATCAATTGCCTCTTGTGCAGACTCAACGTGGATGATTGGTGCATCGATCTTCCATGTGTGTATTCCAATCACTGGTTTATTAAACATCATACAGTAGGCAATTTCAGAAAGTGTACCATATTTCCCACTGATCGCTATTGCGCAATCACAGGTGCGGGCGATGATGATATTCCGCGCCTCACCTAATCCTGTAATGATTGAAATATCTACATAAGGGTTTGCGCTCTCTCGATCAACAGTTGGCAAGATACCGACAACCAAACCACCGGCTTGTTTCGCACCTTTAGAAGCGGCTTGCATGACGCCACCCATTCCACCAGTAATCAGTATGGCTCCTTTTTTGGCAACCAATGAGCCAACTTCCTCGGCAATTGTGAGATCTTTCTGATCAACCTCTGAACCACCAATGACAGCAATAATTTCTCTTCTCACTTCTGATCCCTGTTTCCTATATCCTGTTCCCTAATTAAATCGGGAGCGGCGGATTTGAACCGCCAATCTCTTGGTCCCGAACCAAGCGCCTTAACCACATTAGGCCAGCTCCCGAAATTGGTGCGGGGCTACCTTATCCAAAAACCCTCAATGCTTCCACCCCTGTTTACCTAAAAGTGGCACAAACGTACACTCAAAAATTTCCTTTCGGTATATTCTACCCTTATGTTTTTTCACCACATTGAGTACCTGGCAGTGTTCATGACCTACAGGAATTACTAATCTACCATTTTCATCAAGTTGTTCAATCAAGGCATTAGGAATATCTGGTGCTCCTGCTGTTACGATGATACCTTTATACGGCGCATAATCAGGCCACCCAATGCTTCCATCACCAACCATAAAACTGATATTCCGGAAACCTAATTTTTCGAGCCTCGAACGTGCATCTTTTGTTAACTCAGCAATTCTCTCCATAGTGTACACTTTAGAACATAACAGTGCCAATACCGCGGTCTGATACCCAGAACCTGTACCAATTTCGAGGACATTTTCATCACCCTTCAATTCGAGGAGCTCAGTCATCACCGCAACCATGTACGGCTGTGAAATTGTTTGACCATGGCCAACTGGTAAAGGATAGTCATTATAGACTTGGTGATAGTATGTTTTTTCGACAAAGAGGTGACGAGGAACCTCACGCATTGCCTCGAGAACCCGTTCGTCCTTTACTCCGCGAGCAATGATCTGTTCTTGCACCATCCGTTCTCTCTCGAATTTCCACTCCTCAACTTTTTTCATCCTTGAATTAGCATAATGAAAACAAATCAAAAGTCAATAATAATCTTAAATCGTGTGATATCTCTATAACAAATAATCAGGTTAGCCTTGACTTACCGTGGTAATTTATTAGAATAGAAATCGACTGAAAGATAACAATGCTACAATTTATTGATATTGAACATAGTATTGGTGAGCGTACGCTCTTCTCTGGCGTAAACATTAACATAAATCCACATGACAGATATGGCCTCGTTGGTGCTAACGGTACAGGAAAAACAACGCTCTTACGTATCATAATAGGTGAAGTCTCTCCTACGTGCGGCTACGTAAAAAAAGCAAAAGGCATGACTATTGGCTATCTGCCGCAAGATGAGATTGTACTCCACGGCAATATGCTCATTATTGAAGTTTTGAAGGATTACAATGTGCATCTAGAAAAATTGTCTAAACTGCGTACGGCAATTGCCGAAGACCCCTACTCAAAAAAATTGTTTAAGGAATATGAAGATGCGGAAAATAGATTTCAGAAAATCGGAGGATATGATTATGAGGCTGAAGCCTATAAGGTCATTCACGGTTTGGGTTTTACAAAGGATGATCATATCAAACTGGTACAGGAATTCTCAAGCGGATGGCAGATGCGTATCATCCTGGCGAGGCTCCTTCTGAATAAACCTGATCTCCTGCTCCTCGACGAACCAACGAACCATTTAGATATTGAGTCGATACAGTGGCTAGAGAATTATTTACAAAATTTCAAAGGCGCAATAATCATCGTATCACATGACCGATTTTTCTTAGATAAATTTTTGCAGGGTTCAAAGGGTACGTTCGGCATATATGAAATTGACACCGGCAGCTTCCGTAAATACCGTACGAATTACACAGGGTACCTGCAAGAATCGCGAATGCGAAAACAACGCATGCTTCAATTGGCAAAGACACAGACAAAGAGAATCTCAGAAATTAGAGAATTTATTGAACGAAATAGGGCAAACAAATCAAAGGCAAAACTTGTCAAGAGCAGAGAAAAATATTTAGAACGGATGGAACGTATTCAAGTTGAGTCAGAAAGAAAGACAATACAGGTTCGCTTCCCTGTTGAAGAAATACACAGTCGACGTCTCATAGAATTAAAGAATATAGAAAAAAAGTATGAAGAAAAGGTAGTTTTTCAGCACATTGATTTATGTATTGAACGAAGCGATAAAATTGCGCTCATTGGGAAAAATGGGGCTGGAAAATCAACACTCTGCCGCATTATTGCTGGCTATGAAGAACCCAGCAAGGGAGAACGGAAGGTAAGCAAAAAGTTAAAGATTGGAAGCTTTTCACATGAAATTTTGCTCAAGCTCAATCCATCCAACACAGTACTTGAAGAAGTTACAAAAAACGCTGCTCAAGAAGTACAACAAAATTTCAGAAAATTTCTCGGTCTATTCCTCTTTACTGGAGACGATGTTTTCAAAAAGATTAATGTCCTCAGTGGAGGTGAAAAAACGCGCCTCGTTATCCTCAAGGCAATGATCGAACCAACAAATCTATTAATCCTCGATGAACCAACCTACCACCTCGATAGAGATTCAGTCGATGCAATAAAACAAGCAATACATTCATATCAAGGCACAATCACACTCGTCACCCATGATCGCGACCTCATCGCAAGTTTTGCAACGAGGATAATCGAATTAAAAAATGGCACCATGTGTGATTATCCAGGCGATTACTCATATTATCTGTGGAAGAGGAATGGTGGCGCAGTCCGTACGTCAGGAGTGAAAAAAACAAAAGAATCTGCAGCAGAACGATTAAAACAGCAAATTATCCAGAAAGAATCGAGGCGTCAAAAACTTCGCAACACGTTTTCTCGACCATCAATGATCAGTAATCCGCGCAAAGCGAAAAAACTGTTTGACGAGTATCAGCGATTGTCTGAGGAGATTGAGGATTTGGAAAATAGATTGTCTTCAAAAGAGAAGTAGTATGTACGTCATTTCACACCGTGAAGAAGCAACGACTGAAACAGTCGGCACGAAAGCATGGCACTTGTTCTTCTTGAAGAAATACTTTAGGGTGCCGAAATTTGTTGTCATAACCACCCGGGGTTTTCGTGAATATCGCAACGACAAAAAATTATCATCTATGCTTCAAAAAAAGTTGAAAACAACACTTCAGGATTTCCTCGTAAATGGGCCTGTGGCAATCAGGTCATCGGCAAGTACTGAAGACCTGCCGGGTTTTTCTTTTGCTGGCATGTATCACACGGCACTCAACATCACCGATGTCGATGAAGGACTTAATGCAATTGTTCGTACCTGGAATTCGATAGATTCAG
>LJNI01000108.1 GCA_001303225.1 candidate division TA06 bacterium DG_78
GCTGCTCTCATATTCAGTTCTGTATTCATAGTAATTAGCACTATCACTACCGATACGTACAGCAATCATCGGATTAAAATGAGCATGTATGTAAAATGTGAGTGTATCGTAGGATCGATAATCCTCGTAGTCATCGGTACGGCGGTGTGCAATACACGTATGCCCTTCTTTCACATTCTCTATCCGCAACTCTAAGCCGCCTTCGCTCTTGGTCTCGCCAGTTAATGGATCCTTTTCTGTTGGATATGGAGGTTTGTAATAAGGATGGGTCTTTGTATTCACTGGTGTGATGGTAAAAATTTCTGTTGAATCAGGAGCTGTTTTGTCGCCTTCAATTCCGTAATTTTTCCATCTACTTCCTGTCGTACCCAATTTGTATACGAACAGTGTTTCAGTATTTGTAAATTCATCAAACCAGATACGAATGTATTTAATATTGTGCCAATCAGGTTGATTAATAACTGTATCCCATAATAGGGAATCCTTAATGGAAATACGAAACAGCTTCCACCCATTGTGGAGACCAGCTTCCTGCACGAGGAATTTTGTAGAGTCCAGGTGTACAGAGTAGCTATAGTATCTATTTTCATTGTTTCGAATGCCATTATGGTCGATATCCTCAGTATCCCATAATCTATTGCCTTCAGTACCATTTATCCCACCAGTATAGTCCTTCTCCTTATAATCGTCATTACCATCATCACCCGTAACATTCGCTGTATCTGCACCAAATATACCGTCGAGACCAGTGTCTTCGTCCAGTTCAGTCCATATTCCATTAGCTGGATTTTGGTCTTCATCCTCGAGTGTTCCAAAGCCAATGAGGTTTCCGTTCTTATCGCGACGTAACTGATCCTCATCTATTTCCTGGGCAACGTCGACATGGACCCTACCGCCATCTCCCTTTATGATAATCTCGAGATTTTCATTCTCATCGAGATTTTCGCTAAACATATACTGGGTCAATCCAGCAAAAGATGTATCACTATTTATCCGCGGCGTGTATATAATCTTCAAAACATCAGCAATTTCATTAGGATCAATAGGATCTACGTAAATATCACTCGCTTGGAGTCTGTCTTGATCTTGCGGATTATACCAGATTAAACGATCCAGGGCAAAATAGCTCGTATCCATAGCCACTGGTTTCGAACATAATACCCATGATGATTTGCTAATAGAAACATCATTCGTAAGTATTGTTGTTGATTCTAAATCATCGAGCCATACCTCACCACTCGAGTTGAGGTCTGAAAAAGAATAGGCAGTTTCAAAATTGAGATCGAGTTTTGATTCAGTCTCGGTTTCAACTAACGGAAGAGCATCTACAAAATTTGTTAAAAAGGGTAATTTCTGTGGTATTCGAAAATCGACCTCCCACACCATCCGATTAAATGGTTCTTCCCGTAATCGAATATGCTCCGCAGGATATGACTCAGTACGGTAAAAGAATGATGAACCTAACAACGCATCACCAAACGGTCGCAGACTTCCCCGTACACCAACCAGGGATTTCTGTGCTGCAGAAAAGAACGGTGCATACTCGGTCTTTATCCGAACCTTTGAGGTTGGTGCAATCGGCTTCTTGAATTCGAGTATGCCTTCATCATAATCGACATGGTAATCAGTGATTGAATCCTGGAGAATATCGTCAATATAAACCCAGACTCTCACAATGTTATCAGGAAGTGTATAAACTGGTTTTGCCTCAACTGTCTTCTTGTAGATATAATATTTACCCTTAGTTTGCATATACGGATTCGTATAAATCTCAGGATCTGGATCATCTAAATTTTCTGATGCAAATGGCTGGTCTTCAGGAAATATCAAGAGACCGCGGCTCGGAAACCACACTCTGTTTTCATCAACCTTACCATCCTTGGGCTGCGTATCAAGACCAAGAAGTTCAAGGTAGGGCGCACTACCCTGTTTATCTTTGTGCTGACCTCCTGAGGGTACATAGTAAATCCGCAGCGAATCAAGGCGTGATCCAGGACTAACAACTTGATAGTAATTTTTTCGCTCATATTGCCACGTATAGGAAAGTGTATCGACCTGTTCAGGACAGATGAGCTTAAGGTGGATTGTGTCATTCTCGAGTTTTCCAATCTGGACTGGTTGACCATTTACATACTTAGTGTACTTCACTCCCAAAACATATCCGTCTGATAATTTGTAATTGAGTTCGATAATATTGGCTCCTGGTATATAACGATAGAAATCAACCGACCCTTCTAATTTGTAGGTAAAATGGCCCTCTTTGTAATTGGTTGGGTTCGATGTGTCATCTGGCACATTGTCATCAGTCGTGTCGAGAAATGCCTCTCCATAATAGGTTATACCCTGGTTATTATTCTGGGCATTATTGTCATCCACATACACCTCGAGTGTCTGCATGTCGATTGAATCCGTAGTGCCAAGCCAAAAAAAACGACGGCGTTCATAATATTTTGCCCAGAGTGTGTCATAGGTTGCCTGAATCGAACCTTCGATCTCAATCTCTTGCGTCTGCGTTTGTTCATTCGATGCGATGGCAACGAGATCGAGCGGGCCAAGTTTGGCAGTCGATTTAATACCAAATAAACCACTATGTGAGGGAATGTCGCCTGTATAGTTCGTTGCGGGAATATCTAATTGCGTATCACCTCCCTCAACCTCTTGGATAATATCATCTTCCCTACCCATGTAGGTAACCGTAATCTTGTTCTGACTCTCGTTGATTCTCTCTGAATTGTGGTCAAGATACACTCTCATTCTATCACCTACCTGACCATCGAGACTGATCGCCATTTCTTGTTTCATCTCTAATTCAGGTAATAAAGATGGTTGTGATTCTCCGGGAACATTTGATACAAATGTTTCACTACCACCGAGCGTGATCTTTACATAACCGCCAACATCGAGTTTACCTGTCTCTCCCATGAAATCGCTGAAACCACCTCTGGGCAATGGGATCTCGAATGTTCCGAATAATCCCTTACTCGCATACCCTCCTTCTTGCAGCATGTCTTTCTTCAACTCTTCTAAGAGAAGATTGAGATTACGTGCTTGGAGACCAGTATCAAGATAGTCGTCAACACTTCGTATACTATCGATGCTGATGAGGTTATCTTGATAATATCGTGTATAGATTAAAAACTGGCCATCAGCGTCTAAAAATACGCGTGTTTCATACGGTGATGTGAACTGCCCAAATAAAATTATTAGAAGTAAAAAACTCATGCTAAAGAATTTATTTTCCTTGCGATACCATATGCATCAAGACTTGTAATTTTTAAAAGGATCTGCCTGGAACCATGTTCAATAAACTCGTCAGGCAAGCCAAGACGATGTATTGCTACTGGTTTTTCTATTGCGTCATAAAATTCCATAACCGCACTGCCAAAACCACCACACAGCGTGTTTTCCTCAATCGTAACAATTTTCTTGACTTTACGGATAATATCGTGGAGCATTTCTGTATCCAGTGGTTTTGCAAAACGAGCATTAATGAGCATCGGTCTTATATTTTTCTCTTTGAGTTGTAATAGTGCAGCCTCAGCTTCTTTCACCATTGAACCAATAGCGATAATCGCAATATCAGATCCCTGTTGTAGTATCTCCCATTTACCAATCGGTAACTTCGCAGGATCCTTGTGTGCAACTTCAAGACATCCACCACGTGGGTAACGAATGATAAAAGGACCTTTTCTATAATCGATGGCAGTTTTCAACAGTGCAATAAATTCGTCTCCATCTTTTGGTGCACTAATAATAATATTGGGAATACATCTGAAATACGAGAAGTCGAACGGACCATGATGTGTCGGACCATCTGCACCTACAAGACCAGCACGGTCAACTGCAAAAATAACCGGAGCCTTTTGTAGACAAACATCGTGGATAATTTGATCATAGGCGCGTTGTAAAAATGTCGAATAGATTGCGCAAACTGGTATATATCCTTCGAGTGCGAGTGCTGCTGCCATAGTCACTGCGTGCTGTTCAGTAATTCCGACATCGTAAAACCGTTCCGGAATTTCCTCACGGAATTTTTTCAAACCAGTACCAAGACACATCCCTGCTGTAATCGCGATAATTTTCTTATTCTGCTTTGCTAATCGTACAATCGCATCACCAAAAACTCCAGTCCATGATTGTGCCTTAGGCTTTACATCTCCAGTATCCACACAATATGGACCAACACCATGAAATGTCTCAGGATGTTCTTCGGCTGGACGATATCCTTTACCTTTCTTAGTTACTACGTGTATTAAACGCGGCCCTCTCATCTCTTTTACTCGTAAAAAGGTATCAATGAGTTCACCGAGTTTATGACCATCGAGTGGCCCGATATATCTAAAACCTAACTCCTCAAATATCACGGCAGGTGCATAGAGACCCTTGAGACCTTCCTGAATTCTCTTTGCAAGATTTCTACCACGGTCTCGGACATACGGTGGAAACCGACCAAGAAATTTCCAGAGATCGTCACGGAAACGATTGTAGGTTCTCGTCGTAATAATTCTATTCAAGTATTGCGAGAGTGCACCAACCGATTCACCGATCGACCGTTCATTGTCATTGAGAACTACAATGACATCTTTATTTAAGTGGCCAATATGATTTAATGCCTCAAAAGCCATCCCTGCACCTAATGAACCATCTCCAATAATACTAATAATATCGTATGTATCACCATGGGAATCACGTGCCAGAGCAAAACCGGTTGCCGCTGAGAGCGAGGTTGAAGAATGTCCAGTATCGAATACATCATATTTTGATTCACTACGCTTCGGAAACCCGCTAATCCCCTGGTATATTCTCAAGGTATGGAATTTAACATTACGGCCAGTGATGAGCTTCTGCGTATACGTTTGGTGGCCTACATCCCATATTATTTTATCACGGTCTGCATTAAAAACGCGATAGAGAGCCAGGGTCAATTCTACGACTCCCAACGATGGTGCAATATGTCCTCCAGTTGTAGCACACGTTGTAATAATTTCGTCTCTGATTTCTTTCGCAAGGATGAGTAATTCATCGAGTGATAACTGCTTGAGATCGTTAGGATTTTTGATTTTTTGTAGAATCGGCATAATTTAATCTCTTATCATAATCGTCTAAAATGTTCTATGTAAGATGAAATCGGTCAGTTGACTAAATATATTAAATTCAGCTCCAAGCTCTGAAAATCTTTTCTTGGCGAGTGTAGCATACTGTTGTGCTCTAAATCGTGCACCAGCAAGTCCATAGACAGAGGGAGCGGCCAACTTACCTGAAGCCTTATCCTTCTGGGGAGTCTTCCCCAGTTTCTCTTTTTCTCCGATGACATCGAGTATGTCATCGGTGTACTGAAACAGCATACCTAAATACAACCCTGTTTTATACAAACGCTCTATTCTCTTCTGCGGCGCTCGTGCCATAATGGCACCAACCTTAATTGATAGAGCAATGAACTTCGCGGTCTTATTGAGGTGAATTTTCCGTAATTCCTTTGGATTCATTTCCTTGTGATCAGTGATATCGAGAACCTGGCCATAGACAATACCACGTGGGCCAACGACTTCACTCACCGCTCTGATAACCGCGATTTTTTCATTGACCAAATAATTACCTTCAGTGAAGAGTCCAAACGCATAGGCGAACAACCCATCACCTGAGAGAATCGCCATCGCTTCACCAAACTTCTTATGTGAAGATGCTTTTCCTCTCCGAAAATCATCATTATCCATTGATGGCAAGTCGTCGTGGATCAATGAATATGTATGAATCATTTCAAGTCCACAGGCAATCGGAAGTACCTCGTTAATATTTTTACCGCCATTAGACTCAAAGCTCGCTATCGCCAGAATCGGCCTAATCCTCTTGCCTCCATCAACCGAGTAATACATGACGTTAAAAAGTTGTTCTTGGCTCATAAAGTATTTTTTAATTGCTCTATCAACCACATTTTTCTTTTCAGTTAAATATTGCGTAATTGTTACCCTATTCATATATTCTCAATGACCACAATTTTATTTCAAAATAGGTGTTTGTCAACATTACACTATTATATATAATGAGATTCGACTCAATTGTGCGGGGCATCAAACATCTAACGTGTCGCTATTGACCTCCTTAGCATAAACACTATGTATAATAGATTATACCTAAGATAGTAAATATGTCAAGGCATAATTTATGAATCTTAGTATTGTATGAATTTCTGAAGACTCAACAAACATGCCTGCGCCACAATTCAAAGCTCAACCACCACGATACATCATCTGCATAATCATATTCACCATGAAAGAATTTATCAATTATTGTATCAATTTTCTCAATATTATATGGAGCATAAGAACGTGTTGACTTCGAAGACACTATATCTCTGATAAACGTTTCGAGCTTCTTAAGAATCTCTATCTGTACACTATCGTGATACGATACGCCAAATAACTGCTGTAATTCTTTCACCAGTCTGATAAGTACTGGATGAAACATTACAAATGGATAGGTTACAGTATTTTTAACCAGTGGATACTTCGTGAGAATATGTTTTCTTTTTTTAATATAAGCTTTGGAAAAATGCCCGTTCTTTCGCAGTTGTAATGGACTCTGCAGTACAGCAGTGAGAAAACTCGGCTGGGCAAATGGCATGTAATTGAGAACTACGTGATCTAGTCGGGAAACCTCAGGACCGAAGAGATTAGAAAGACGAGTATTGATTGCTATAAGGTCAAGAATATTCTCGGCACTGTGAATCCAATCTTTTTTAGGAAATTTCTGCCACAATGCACTAATATCTTCTACTAATCCTGTATGCATTATCTGTGACACGTCGGAATTGAAGATATCTGCACGTGGCGACCTGAGATACGGTGCAATTTTTTGTGCAGAACCTGATAATAAGGCATTTTTACCGCTCATGAGTAATCGATTGAAATAGGTACGACGCATGATTTCGCCAAATGCGCCATCGATAACAATGTTTTTTGATCCATACATCTGATTATAAGAACCGAGACGAATTGCATCGGTCGCAGGTGAAACGCACTGCGTATGAATCACAAAAATACGCATACGTTGAACAATCGATGATTCTTCAGGAATTTCTTCATCAAGATGAATATATGGTAAACGTAAATCATTTACAATACGATGAGCAACTGCTACATCTGGATGGTGTCGTTCTCCAAAAATGCATACTTTCCACAGTTCACGTGGCACAGAGAGTAGTATTGATAATAATACCCGAGAGTCGACACCTCCTGAGAGGCAGGTAATTATTGTATAACCAGCACGCACAGGGAAAGTAGTCAACGAAGAAATAACCGTATCTAACGATTGGTTTATGTGTGGAAGGTGTATGCGATCTGGTCGGTGGATCGCATAGTGATCTTCACTCATTTCGAGCCGTGCACCAGGACCTAAACGCTCAACAGGTCGCACAATACTCTTATGTGAAAACTGATTGAAAGCAAGCCACCGTGAACCGAAGCGTGAGAAATCGATTGAACACGAAAGACCGAAGCGAGCAAGCCAGTCAAATCGAGTTGAAAAAATGATATGCTGTTTATGCTTTGCAATGTATACATCACGAATACCTCGTGAGTCAACATAGCCCATCATTCTATTTTTGTTCCAGACCAGTGCAACAAAATGGCCCTCGATAGTATCCAAACATGGCTCGGATTGTTGGAATATTGCATCCCAATCATTTGTTGTTAAAACATGTTTTTGTTCACCTGTTTCTGGTGATATGCCAATACCGCACACAATCCAGCTCTTGTATGTATTATCTTTATTTCTCATTTTCAATGAGCTTAGGCATGTCTCTTTTAAACCTCCACACACTATATATGTGTTTTGAGATTGATACGTATAGAGGGAATCAGGAAGGAATTTTTTTACCTTTGATACAACATCTGGAGTAATATCAGAACTAACAATACCGAA
>LJNI01000109.1 GCA_001303225.1 candidate division TA06 bacterium DG_78
TATTCTGAATCAAACACAATATTCAACTATATATTTGTCGTAGATAATTATTTATACACAACAGGTTGCTACACGTATCCATCCTATCAACCAAGTTTCTCAATATACAATATTGCAAATCCGATACATCCGATACTCCTGGATCAGTTTGTATTCTACAATGACTCGCCACTGGATCTGTGGGTAGAGAACGAAAAAGCTTATATTTGTCGAGAAGGCAATAGCATTTTAGTCTTTGATGTCAGTAACCCTGAATCTATGTTTGTTATTGACTCTCTTCCTGTCCCTGGCAAAAAAATATGCATTGAGAATACTTACGCATACATCCTATCTAACACAGTAATATACATATTCGATCTCACAACAGGCACAACTATATCCTCTATTCATCCTGGTACTGCTGTGCAATCATTCTCAATTTCTGATAGCCGTGCATATATTGCTGGTCAGGATACAAGAATTTACGATATCTCTAATCCATACAATCCAATTTTAATCAGCTATATTAATGACTGGAGTTACTCAATAGCTGCGGTGAAAAACTTCCTTTTCTTTACTCGTTCCACTACTGAATATCCATCCCTTTCGCTTGAAATCTACGATATTACTGATCCATCAGTTCCCGAACCTATGGGAACGATACGTTACACATACGGCGAAATCATAGCTGACGAAAATTACGTGTATACTGCTGAACCAAGTTTTTTAATAATCAAATATGAGTAAGTGGTTTTACATACTGTTAATTTTTTTGTCTTGCTTTAAGTTTGAATTCGAATCTCCGTATGAAGACGTCAATGGGATATATGTACAGTTGATAAAATATTATTCTAATTATAGCGGTCAAAAATTGGTGATTGAAGGACAATATGGTTATCTCTTGCGAAAATATATACACACCAGCAGGATAGAAAAATATAATTTTGTAGATATTGATTCGATTTATAGTATTAGTGACTATGTTTTAGCTACTACAAATGTGGATTTTGAGATTTCCCAAGGCTATGCATACGTCGTACTTCCATGGAGTCTTGATATTATTAATTTTGAAGGTACTGAGCCATCATTTTGTGGGTATATACTTATCCCTGGTGGTGCCCATATTATAAAACTCCAGGGGAATAATGCATATTTAGGAAGCGACAGCAGTCTTTACATTGTTGATGTATCAGATAAAACCAACCCACAAATAATAAGTTCGTGTAATTTTAGTGATGAAATAGAGTGTATTGCTGTTGATTCACAATATGCCTATATTCTCCTCGTAAATTATGATTTTTTTATTGTGAATATACAACAACCAGAAGAACCAGGAATAATTTTCCAAGAAACTATAGGAGGTGCTTCTCTGTTCGCACTCAATGGTAGGTACCTATATTTTAATATTTTGTATTACAACCAAATACATACCTACGAAATAACTGATGTTGGCAGTATTGAATATATTACTGCTTTAAATTTACCCTATTCACTCAGATTTCTCTATGTCGGTGAAACGTACGGACTCACCTCGGACATTGGATCTACCTACCTCCTCAACCTTGAATATCCAGCACAACCATGTGTGAGTGAAGTACTCGAAGGGGACGATTCATATTACGGTGTTGTCAAAGGCGACTATATTTATCTCCTGCGACCTATTTTAAAAATATTTGAAATAAAAGAAGTACAAGAATGAATCTTGTAGTTTTGTTGATTTTCACCAATCTTGTTGCAGGCAAGGTCGTCGATATCGAAACTGCAGAACCTTTACAAGCACACATCACCATAGAAAATCTGAATCAAATAATATTTTGTGATTCCTTAGGTGAGTTTTCTACTCCTGAAATTACTGTTGGGAAATATAACCTGACCATAAGCCATGTCGGCTTTGAGAATAAAAGTATTGAAGTTACTGTTGCTGAAAACGACACAGTTTATCTCAATATTACGCTGAACCAAACGATGATACCAATCGAGCCGATCGATGTTCAGTCTGAAAAACCTGTGACTATTAGTGTACAAACAATAGAACAAGAAGAATTTCAGAATATTCCTGGTGCAGAAAAAGATGTGTTTAGGGCAGTACAAACACTTCCAGGTGTCAATGCGCCGAGTGATTATCTCGGTATAATGTATGTACGGGGTGGTGAATTGTACGAAAATAATGTTTTCCTTGATGGTATTGAGATTCTATCGCCTTACCACTATTTTGGTGTCGGTTCAGTGTTCAATACGGATTTGATTGAACGGTTCGAGTTCTATTCAGGTACATTTCCAGCACGCTATGGTGATGCAATGTCTTCAGTATTGACTATCGAATCACGAGAGCCAACGAACAAAACAGCGGGTGACATGAGTTTAGACTTCATGGAAGCAAACTGGCTCTATCTCTGTCCAGTAAACAATAAGTTGTCTTTTTTCTTTTCGGCAAAAAGAAATTATCTTGGTATGTTATTAAAAAGTTTTGGCGTTATCGAAGATATCATTCTCCCCTATTATCTCGATTTTCAAGGAAAGGTACTATTCAACAGTAACATAGGAACATTCTCAGTCAGTGGTTTAAGAAGTCAAGAAGAAAGTGATATCGAAACGACATTTGATTACGATAAACTGAAAATTGAAATTGATGGAAAGAGTCATTCATTTGCAACCAGTTGGTATAAGCAATTTATGCGTGAGATACGCTGTCAGGCTCATCTCTTCTATGGCAACCTTGAGCGACATCTGTATGGCGAAGCTCCTGGACCGTACGGCGAAACAGAAACCAGCACTGAAGAAGTTGCAGTTGAAAAATATGGTATTTCTATCAACACGTTCATGAAGATTAGTGGAATCGATTGCGAAATCGGTTGTGGTGGTGGTCATTATTCATTTATGCATAGCGGTCCAAAAGTAGAAGATATCCTCTATGGCATTGAAATATTCAACTTTAGCCTCGATGTCGACACCTCTGATTATTATGGATTTTTGTATGCAACTCAGCGTTTTCCGCTCATTAAAAATTTCGTATTTGAATGTGGTGGTCGAATCGATAGATTTCCAACAATACAGGGAATTGTCTTTTCACCGCGTGTTCAATTAATCTATATAAAAAACCCTGTGGTCTATATCGGCTACGGACACCAACACCAACTTCCTCCACTCGAATATGAATTAGAGGAAATACAATCATCGTATGCGCGATGTTTCAATTTTGGCATTGAGTATTTAATTATGCCTACCCTGCTCACAAAAATAGAAGTGTATAATAAGAATTATAATAATCTCGTGTCAGAACACTATACAGATATACAGGAAAAATATTTCGAGACTGATGGTTATGGCACTGCATCTGGTATCGAAGTTTCACTGAGGAGGTATAGAATCGGCTCTTTCTGGGGATGGATTTCATACACATATTCTCTCTCTAAACGTACTTCACCCTATGATCTAAACTATACTGTTACCCATGGACATCGGCCTCATATTTTCAACATTATATTTGGGACGAATTCTATTAAAGGATTAGAATTAGGAATAAAATTCCAATTGGCAAGTGGCACTGCATACTCTGAGGTGATTGGTAAGCAATGGAGTAATCCTGGTTTTGGAAGTGGAGATTGGATTCCGGTATATGCACCTGAGAAGACATATCTCCCGTTATACCAAAGACTTGATCTCCATATTGAAAAGAGTTTCGGGTTGTTTGGTTTTAACGGCGCATTCTACATAACTATCCTTAATGTTTTCAATCACCAAAATATTCAAGGCTACTTTTATAATTACGATGTCACCAAGCGTAAAACATTCTATATGATACCACGAGTTCCGCTTTTAGGTGTTAGACTGAAATTCTAACTACCTAAAATATCTCTCCTCCATCTCTTCTAAACTCATTAAAGCTATATGTCTAGACTTAAGTGTCTCATAATGAGACATGTTTCTGGTTTGAAACACTCAAACATATAAAACTGCTTAAATTACAGTACTTTTAGGAACTCATTGTGGCACAGATTTTGCACAATCAGCCAGTAGTGGTCGTACGGTAAAGGAGGAATCATGAAAAATCTTTTAGCACTCTTAATTCCAAGAATTCCTCTGGCAGCTTATCCTGATCAGGTTACCTGTATTCAGGGTAAACGATTTAAAGCCTTCGTACAAGGAGATACTGTGGTTCATACACTATTGACTCCAGCCAAAGTCCCCCTGTGTAATAAATTATATGTCAATGAGAATGGCCAACTGGATCTCGACACACCACCAATAACCGATCCTCCTGACTATTATTTCTTCGTACTCAATACCTTTTTGAGAAGAAGGTAAATGGTCAAAACAATAATTCAGCCATACGCCAGCAATTTCTCAATCTCGTAGTGCTTGCCATCCTCAGCAGCAAGTACTGTAATTCCTGTTTTTTCTTTAAGTTGTCTGGCAATATTCCATGGTCCTTTCCTGAGTACGGTCATACCGAAGTGGGTAATAATAGCAACCTTAGGTTTAATGCCGACAATAATTTTCTCACAATCAGGTACTGAGAGGTGGTCGATCTCAGATGGTTCCAACCTCAACAAATTCAAGATAATAATATCAGCTCGATATGCTTGAATGATTTCTGGAAAATATTTTGTATCGGTAATATACGAAATCGAATAATCGTTGCGGCGTAACGTAAAACCATATGTTTCTACGCGGTGGTCGTGTTGTACAGGAAACTGTACTGTTATATCTTGGAGTGTATACGCAACATGAGGTTTTATTATTTTGATTTCCTTCACAAATTCGACAAGGTATTTCTGAATAACACCATCCTCACCAAAGGCATCCTGTGGAGCGAGGAGTATTCCTTGTTTCTTAAAACCACCTTCAGTGATGACATCGAGGTAAACATTGATATCGGCAGAATGATCAATGTGTTTGTGCGATAATATTATTGCATCAATTTTTTGGGCATTGAATTTCGGAACGTAAGTCAATAACCTGTACAATGATTCAGGTCCAGGATCGACGAGCAGATTTTTACTCCCAAGTCTGAAAAGTATTCCGCCAGTGGCACGAAGTTGTTTACCAATGATGTAGCGAGCACCACCAGTACCCAAAAAAACAATCTCGTCTGTCGTTGTACGGTTTCGCATCGCGTATCGTTATTCGTTTGTCGTATTTAGTCCATTTTTATACGTATAACCACACCCATTGACGATACGGGCCGCTATGCCATACAAGCATGATACGAATAACATTTATTTGTTGGGTTATCTAATCGCCGTTCCCACCGAGTCTTTTTCGTATATATTCTGCTCGCTTTACATCCCTATCACGTTCCTCGAGTATCTCACCAAAATACAACTGAATATTTGCGGGTCGAGAGATGATCAGAATTTCATTAATAGTATTAAGTGTAACATCTCGGACGATACCAGCGCCAACACCAAGTCTGACAGCTGACAGCAGATTTAAAACTTCTTCTGTATTTACCATCCGTGCTGACCTTAAAACTGCCAGACTACGAAAGATTTTGTCTTCAAATTCATTCCGAGCTTTGGTCAAAATAACGTCACGAGCCTTCTTCTCAATATCAATGATCATGTGAGTGAGCTTCGTGATTGTTTCGATAACGTCCTCCTCTTTCAGCCCTAATGTATGCTGGTTCGATATCTGAAAAAGGTTACCTTTTATACCACTCCCCTCTCCATAAATCCCTCTCACTGTCATACCTATTTGGATTGCGCCTTTTAAAACCTTCTCTACCTCATTCGTAAAAACCAAACCTGGCAGATGCAACAAAACTGACACACGCAATCCAGTGCCAAAATTAGTAGGACATGATGTAATAAACCCGTATGTTTCATCAAATGCATATCCAAGATCAGCACCGATTATTTCCTCAACATTGAAAACTTCGCTCAAAATATTTATGAAATCCAAGCCCCGTGATAATCCTTGAATTCTGAGATGGTCCTCTTCATTAATCATTATTGAAATATTGCCCGTGTCAGTAATAAAAACACCAGCCGGTTTTTCCTTCTTGATAAAAGCAGGTGAAATTAAATGGCATTCAAAGAGAGATTCTTTCTCCAGGGGAGTTATCTGTTGCATGTCTACAAATCGACCACGAAGCTTTGTTTCAAGTACAGATTTCACCAATGTAATGAGACGCTGAGAATCTTGCTTTTTCATCTTTATTTCGAAAGGAACATCGTCGATATTTCTGGCAATTCGAATACGTGACGAAACAATAATCTCTAAATCGTCTTCGCGAGACGCCTTACTATTCTGGGTGAACCATTTGATATTTTCTAATATCTTATTCGACATTATCGATACCGAATTTTCTTAGTTTATCTCTAATCTTCGCTGCCTCTTCATATGCTTCATTTTCCAATGCTTTTTTTAATTCCTCGCGCAATTTGAAAACTTCAATACCCTTTTTCTCTCCTGGACTCAATGTCCTTCCAATATGTTTATCACTCTGATGGATTTGTTTTAACAAATTTTTTATGTATGACTCGAATGAACGTACGCATTTACTGCAACCAAATCTTCCAACTCGTTTAAATTCAGCAAGGGTCATATAACAACCTGGGCATATTGTCTGCTCATCGTGTGCACTCTTTTCTTTAAGTAACTTTTGGAGTATTTCAATAGGCGACATCTTTTTGGCTGTCATAAGACCGCGTTTGTGTGCACATGATTCACAGAGATGGAGCTCAACGGTTTTACCAGGCAACACTTCTTTAAAAAAAATAGTTGCTGGATTCTTTTTACACTCATCACATAGCATAGAGTCTTCCTTCTCTTAAATTATACACATCAGTCCCCACCTTGGCAATATCCAATGAATGGGTAACCAAAATCATCGTTTTTCCTTCTTCTTTTAGACCAATAAACTCCTTAAGGAGTTTATTGGTATTGGCTTCATCGAGATTGCCTGTCGGTTCATCTGCGAGAATTATTAATGGCTCATTCATCAGTGCCCTCGCAACAGCAACCCGCTGTTTCTCACCTCCTGATATCTGACTCGGTAATCGATTCTTTTTATCAACAACGCCAAATTTATCGAGTAATAATAACGCCCTATCACAAGCCTCAGGAGGAGGCATTCCCTTCACAAATGCAGGCAGGGCGACATTTTCTAAGCATGAAAATTCAGGCAAAAGATGATGAAACTGAAATACAAAACCAATTTTTTTGTTTTTTATTTCAGAAAGTTGGCTATCACTGTGTGACGATAGATCAACAGATTCTAATAAAACCTGGCCATCAGACGGACGATCAAGACTACCAAGAATGTTCAGGAGCGTAGACTTACCACTACCTGACGGCCCAAAAATAACTACAAAGCTTCCTTTGGTGACCTTTAGATCAACACCCTTTAATACATCGATCGTCTCATTTTCCAAATAGTACGTCTTTGTGATATTCCTCGCTTCGAGAATATCACTCATTTCTCAATGCCTCAGTAGTGGTCAGCTGTGTTGCCCTCTTTGCAGGGTAAATTGTGGCGAGGAAACTGATAATGAGTGCAGCACATGCAGTAAGTACGAAATCATCAGCAGACATTTCAACAGGCAGTGTTTCTATAAAATAGATATCTCCGGGTAAGCCGACCTGGTATGTATCGAGAATCAAGCACGCAAAGAATGCAAAAACAAGACCCAGTGCTGTCCCAATAATACCAATCATGCTTCCATGATATATGAATATCTTCATGATCTGCTCAGAAGTAAATCCAAACGAACGGAGAATACCGATCTCTTTCGTCTTCTTTTTAACCATGTTAATGAGCGAGCCAATAATATTAAAACCGGCAACGAGTATGATTAACGTCAGCACAATGAATGTGATAATTTTCTCAATTTTAAGAGCAGCAAACACAGATTTATTCGACTCTATCCAATCCTGTGCTCGATATGGGTAACCAAGGTCATCTTCAATGATCGTT
>LJNI01000110.1 GCA_001303225.1 candidate division TA06 bacterium DG_78
AGGTTTATACGCAACAATTCCTGCCCACTGAAAGCCAATTAATGCTATGAAGAGACCAATACCAACTGCAATTGCCTGTTTGAGAGATGTCGGGATGGCATTGATGAGCATTTCCCTGAATCCAAAGATTGAGAGTATAATGAAAGCTGCTCCAGAAATAAAATTTGCACCGAGCGCAGTCTGCCAGGGAACACCCATAGCAATACAGATCGTGTATACAAAAAAGAAATTGTGTCCCATAGCAGGTGCTAATGCAATTGGGTAGTTCGCTAGAAAAGCCATGAGAATGGTCGCCACTGCGCTGGACAGACATGTCGCCACCATGACAGCACCAAAATCCATGCCCGCAGCCGATAGTACAGCTGGCTGGACAAAAATAATATACGCCATCGTCATAAAGGTGGTGAGTCCACCAATGATTTCTTGCGATACTGTAGTACTATGTTCCTTTAGCTTAAAAATCTTCTCAAGCATAACGTCTCCTTATGCTATTTTTTATAGAGCATCTCGTAATAAACTGTGACCGATACTATCACATCTGACTCGCTCGATGTTTCATATCCAGTGTAGGTTGGATATGTAATATCTTCGGCGGCGTAGAGCAGTGCACCGAGTATGACGTGCATTTCGCTAGCCAATGCCTGAGCCTGCTCGTTTGCATTTTTAACTGCATCTTTACGTGCTTTTTTAATTGCTGGAGCATAGTCTGCTATTTCGTCTATAATAGGTACCACAGAACCAATTGAGACTCCATCTATGAGAAGAAACTGTTCTTTGATTTTGTTAATATTCTTTACTTTATGTAACCAAATCTGGATATCTTGTTCAATACCATAATGGGGATCTTCTTCAATTGGTTCAAGCGTATTGATATTGGTCAGGACTACATCGTCCTCTTTGCCACCGAGCTTTTTCACCACTTTTATAATTTCCTTTTTCATTGCCTTAGCCATTTCTCTAGCTTCTGCTTCTTCTTCAGCATAGGCATCAGCATATAGTACGATTTCATATTTGGTGGCTTGTGCTGCAATCGATGCCATGCCTTGCCCTGTGACTGATAATACGGATCGATCAAGGGTAATATTTGGTGCTGAGTATGTCTGGCATATGAGTGATAAAATGAGCACTAATGACATAAAAAACCTCCTTTTGTACATTCTATCCAAATTAATATGGAGTGTCAACCATAACATAGGAACATGGTTATTTCATCGTATGAAAAGGAAATATACATACGAGTTAAATATTGACTTTTTGTAAGAGCCTATTATAATAGCACCATGCGGGGGTAGCTCAATGGTAGAGTCACGGCCTTCCAAGCCGTTGGTTGCGGGTTCGAATCCCGTCCCCCGCTTCGTTTACAAATGAGAAAGAGAGGAACCACATGAAAAAGTTACTAACTATCCCAATTCTATTAGGGATCTGTTGTGGCGGTGGCGGTCAAGAGCAATCAATGACTGAAGAAAGCGAAATTCCTCAGATGGCAAAATCAGTTTTAATGGTTATTGCGCCTAAAAATTTTCGCGATGAGGAGTTTCAAGAACCCTATGACTTATTCAGCAGTTCAGGCATAGAGGTGACCGTCGCGTCGACCGATACAAATCCAGCGCAGGGTATGCTCGGCGTGGTTGTGAAACCTGATATTACCCTCGAACAGGTTGATCCACATGATTATGATGCACTCATTGTCGTCGGTGGTTCTGGCTGTATAGATCTCTGGGATAATACTACACTCCATACGATTGTTCAGACATTTAACAGTAGTAAAAAGACTATTGCTGCAATTTGTCTTGCACCGGTTGTGCTCGGCAGAGCTGGTATACTCAGGGATATAAAGGCAACGGTATATCCCACAGCCAAGGACGAATTAGGTGTGTGTGGTGCTCACCTTGCTGATTCAGACGTAGTGGTGAGTGGCAATATCATTACCTGTTCAGGTCCTCAGGCAGCAAAAGACTTTGCTACTGCCATTTTGAAGGCAGTGAGTCAGTAGTGAAGGTAGTGATTCAGAGAGTAACAGAAGCAAAGGTTTTGGTAAAAGAGGAATTGATATCAGAAATTGGTCATGGTATGGTGATCTTACTCGGTGTAAAGAAGGGCGATACCGAAAAGCACGCACGCGCGTTAGCTGACCGATGCATACATATGCGTATATTTGAGGATCAGAAAGGTAGGTTTAACTTGTCGCTCAAAGACATTAAGGGTGAAGCACTCGTTGTTTCTCAATTTACCCTTCTGGCAGATACTTCACGCGGCAGAAGACCTTCTTTCACTGATGCGGAAGAACCTGCAAAGGCAAAACAGCTCTATGAGTTTTTCATTTCTCGGTTGAATCAACTGGGTATTCCTACACAGGGTGGTATTTTTGCTGAGCGTATGAAAGTTTCCTTAGAAAATAATGGACCTGTAACAATAGTAACGGAGGTATAGATGCCGTATAGTATGACAGGTGTAGGTCGCACAACAGGTGCGATCAAAGATCCACCCATTAAGTTTGATGTTGAGATTAAATCGTATAACCACAGGTTTTTAGAAATTTCCATAAGATGTCCCAATACACTTCTTCCTTTTGAAAACGAAATAAGACGCTCTATTCAGATGAAAGTATCAAGGGGACATATTATTGTTGTTATTCAGCAAGATCGTGATATCTTCCCAACAACAATAGATGTGGACAAACCACTCCTCGCTGCCTATTTAAGACTGGCTGATGAATTGAAGAAAAATTATAACGTAAGTGGGGATATCGACGTCAACACACTTCTCGCGATTCCCGGACTCATAAAATTTAGCCAGACCCAAAAAGAATCTAAAAATTTATACAATGCATTCAAACCTATTCTCGAAAAGGCATTAGATGCCTTTATACAGATGAAGAAGAGGGAAGGCGAAAATATCGCTAGAGACATCAAGAAGTCTATCGACAGAGTAGAGAGAAATATTCGAATTGTTGATGAGTTGATCCCGAAGAGGAATGAGCATTATAAAGATCATCTTTTAAGCATATTGAAAGATTACACAAAAAATTTTGATGAAGATAGATTTTATCAAGAGGTATTATATTTGGCTGAACGGACCGATGTCACTGAGGAATGCAAAAGGTTGAACAGTCACGTGTTGCTCTTCAAGGAATCGTTAAAAGATGAAGACCATCCTGGACGTCAGTTGAATTTTCTATTACAAGAAATGCAGCGCGAGGCGAATACACTGAGCGTGAAGGCAAACTATCTCGATATCAGTAAAGCTGTTGTCCAGATAAAAGAAGAGATTGAGAAGATCCGGGAACAGGTGCAGAACCTTGAATAAAGGCAGGGTAATTGTCATTTTGGGTCCCTCAGGTGTTGGCAAGACAACAATATGTAAAAGGATACTAAGGCACCGACCAGATGTATGTTTTTCTATTTCAGCAACATCACGACCAAAAAGAAAAGACGAAAAGAATCATCGCGAATATATCTTTCTTTCTGAGAAAGAATTCAAAGAATGGATTGAAAAAGGCTGTTTCATTGAGTATGCAGAAGTTCATAGTAACCTGTACGGTACGCCAAAAAAATCATTAGAAGAGACCTTAAAAAAGGGACACCATGTTCTCCTCGATGTGGATGTTCAGGGTGCAATGAATTTAATGAAGTTATACCCGAATGGAATATATTTTTTTATAGTACCTCCTGGTATGCATGAACTGGAAAAGAGGCTCAAAAAGCGTGACACAGATGAAAAGTCAACTATTAAAAAGCGTCTCGTAAATGCAATAGAAGAGTTCAAACATGTAGGGAAATTTAAATACGTGATAGAAAACCGCACACTCAATGAGGCAGTAAGCAAGATTCTGTCAATTATTGAAAGAGAGATTAGCACTTAGTTAAATGGTGATAGGTTAAATGGTTAAATGAAAAGACAAGAGATTTCTGAAAAAGCAGAAATCTTCGTCCATAGACTCTAGGGAGATTACAGTGATTTGCATAGATTACAACGATAATAATCGACGAAATGTCACTGTAATCATTCTGTTATCACCGTAATCGTGAGAGCGAAGAGTACTTTTTAAGAGCTCTCAAATATGTTGACTTTTTAGCGATTTTTGTTATAATCAAAAAATTTTAGATAAGGGGCAGTAGCTCAGTCGGGAGAGCGTCTCGTTCGCAGCGAGAAGGTCGCCAGTTCAACTCTGGTCTGCTCCATAGGGGAGAGATGTTTATACCAAAAAGAGTCTTCTTAACAAAGGGTGTTGGCAAGCATAAAGAGAAGTTGGCCAGTTTTGAGGCTGCTCTGAGAGATGCAGGGATTGCTCCTTTTAACCTCGTCAGGGTGTCAAGCATTCTTCCTCCTGGTGCGAAAATACTTCCACGAACCAGAGGTATTCAGTACCTATCTGTTGGTGAAATAATTTTCGCAGTCATGGCAGAGAGCAACACAAATGAACCGCATCGCCTTATTGCTGCTTCGATTGGAGTCGCAGTGCCGCGAGATAAAAATCAATATGGCTACCTATCAGAATATCACTCATGCGGTGAGACCGAGTTACGGGCTGGAGATAAAGCGGAGGACCTCGCTGCACAGATGCTGGCAACCACATTAGGTGTACCCTTTGATCCAGATGTAAGCTATGATGAGCGTAAAGAAGTGTGGAAGATTTCAACAAAAATAGTGAAAACAATGAATTGCACACAGACTGCGATCGGTGATAAATATGGACTCTATACGACCGTTCTCGCTGCCGCTGTTATGGTACCCTAATCTCCTGTCACATTTTTAGGAGACATATTTGCTATTACTGTTCATCATCAATTTTACACTGCCTGGTGTTATTAACCAAGGTGACCGTATTTTTTATACTGATGCCAGGTCACTCGGCCTCGGTGGTATTACCGTCGTATTAGAAAATGGTGATAACCCAGGAAGCAGTGGTCTGGTTAATCGAATATCTCTCATGAGTTCAGGAGCAGTCAGCAGTTTCAATGAGAAGAGGGGGCTGAGGGTATACGACTCATACGGGAATAACATTGGGATTTCAACACTCTCAAATAATACCTTTGTCGATGTGAGCTTAGCCACAAGTTCGATAATTATACCATTTAAGTTTTTAAGAATTGGTCTGAAACACCAGCCAGTGTGGCATTTCAATTATTCCTACCGCTATGTGCAGCGTGATGATTTTTACCAAATCACAAAGACTATTGACGATGACTACACAGGCATTATCTATGCTCTTGTTCCTGTATTGGGCTTCACCTATAAATTCATCAATATCGGAATTGAAGAGAGGTTTTTCTATGGAAAAAATTCGAGAACATATCGTGTTATTTTTCCGACTGCACCTGATTCGAGCATAAGCAGTGAAGCTCAGTATAACGGATCAACGACAAAGATCGGAGCAATCCTGGTGCCATCTATCCATTTCCGCGTGTCCTATTTTTATACATTTAAGTACACACTTGAAAGTGATAATACTGGAGATTTTTCATACCCAGATGTTCACTCCTTTGGTCTTTTCTACCAGCCACCTGGTCGTATTCCTACACGATTCATGTGCGAGTTTAATTACGAAAATTGGAACGAACCACTCTTCATTTATCGATTTGGTGTTGAACACACGATTCTCAATAGCTATGCACTGCGTTATGGTTTTTGTCTTTTCCCAGATTATAAGCAGACAGCTGTCTGGAGTACAATCTTAACATTCGGTATGGGGATGAAGACGGATCGATTCTTTATCGACCTTGGATTTGGATATGGAAAGAGAGATTACCTTCACTCTGATTTCAGCGGACTCGATGTAGGTGATTATAATTTAAAGTTTGATGAGACATCAGGCCACTTTGTGTTCTCGAGCGGTATCACTTTTTAACCGTTTTGCATAGTTTCTTTCTCGTAGTAATTTTACTCGTTCATTATAATTTTGATCACATCTACATACTACATTCTAATGACATTGAAGGTGCACTCTCGTCGAGTGAAGCATGGTGGATGAACCCTTACTTTCCACCTCCCGTTGGGAATGCTGCAGCTGCGGCAACTTTCATAAAGGAAAAGCGAGTAGAAGCACAACAGTTAGGATACGGTTTTCTACTCTTTGATAGTGGTGATATGTTTATTGGTTCGCCACTCGGAGAATTTTCAAGAGGTCAAGCAGTTGCCGAGTATTTTAACTATTGCGGCTATGATGTTATTGCACCAGGTAACCATGATTTCGACCTTGGTGTTGATGTGTTCAAAGAGTTTGTAGGAAGCGTTGATGCGATATTTTTAGGAACTAATATTGTATTTGAAAATACCACAGAAGTAGTCGATTATCTTGAACCCTACACAATTATTGAAAGCAATGGGGTGACAATTGGTGTATTCAGTCTCCTTACACAATATATGGAGGGAATGACGACGCCTGAGCGATTTCAGAATCACGATGTCTTGGATGAGATTGAAACAGCACAACGCTACGTGGATACACTCAAGTCAAAGGGTGTTGATATAATCATTGTTCTCACTGGTATTGGACTGCGTCATGACAAGCGATTAGCAACGTTCGTGTCTGGTATCGATGTTATCTTTGGTTCACATAGTGCTACTGCCCTTGAAGAGCCTTACGAAGATTCACTGAATCATACGATTATCTGTCAATCGTACAGCCACCTCACGAGCATCGGATTCCTCGATTTATGGATTGATAAAGATACTAAAAAAATAGCAGGCTACCATGGAGAGTTGGTTGATCTCTTGAGCGAACAGATCGATGATGATACCATGATGTTGAAGATAGTCGAAAAGTGGGAACAGAGCACACAGAAAGGATTTGACGAAATCATTGGCTACTCAAAAGAAGAATTGACCAGAGCTGGTTTTGATGAATCGACAATCGGTAATTTGATCACTGACGCAATGCGTGAATATTTCAATGTTGATATTGCTATCCACAATTCTGGTGGCATTCGGGCGAACATGCCAGAGGGTGATGTAACCTACAGGGATTGCTATAATATCGATGCCCTATCAAATACTGCGGTTGTTATGCAAATGACTGGTAAACAGATTATCGAGGCACTCGAGATCGGATTTAATGGGCACCACGCCATCTTTCAACTGTCCGGAATTAAAATAATATGGAATTCAAAAAATCCAATTGGACACAGAATTATTGATCTCGTGCTGTTGGATGGAACACCGATTGATACTGTAAAAGAGTATACGGTCGTGACGAATTCATTCCTTGCGGCTGGTGGTGGAGAGTATATGATCTTCAAAGAGGCTCGAGATATTCAGAATACGTTGTATTATTTACGAGATATCATCGCTGATTACGTGAGAAAATATTCTCCTGTTGAGAAAAAAATTGAGCGAAGGATTGTTGATATTGTTGCTCAATGAATTTTGTCGTCCAACGGCATTAATTTAGTGAAATTGTTTTTTTCCAAAACAAAACGGATTTTATTTTGAGAAAAAACATACAAACTTCTGCTTTATTTTTTAGCACTTTGATTTTTATACATACTATCTCTGCTGAAACAATTACCATTGTAACGTATAATATTCTCAATTTCCCAGATGCATTCGGTTCCCAGCGGATTGATGATTTCAGAGTCGTCATCGATTATATCGAACCGGACATCGTGGTAATTCAAGAAATACAAAGTCAGGCTGGCATGAATGTATTCCTCGATTCGGTTTTGAATGTCACGGGTAGTGCATTCGAGGCAGTA
>LJNI01000111.1 GCA_001303225.1 candidate division TA06 bacterium DG_78
CCGAACGCCGAGATGTTGTTGCCGGCATTATCGGCGACAAGAATGCAGAGATAATCAGTGGGGTAAAGGACGGTGAAAGGGTCGTCGTCGTCGGACAACAGCGACTTGCCGGTGGCGAAAAAGTAACACCGATTTTGAGGAGTGAACTATGAACCTAACCGACGTCTCAATAAAAAGACCGCTTGCCATATCGATGGTCTTTTTGGCCATCATCATATTCGGGTTCATCTCGGTCACCAATCTACCCGTAGACCTCTTCCCTAACGTTACTTTTCCAATGATGATTGTATTAACGACTTACCCGGGTGCCGGACCCGAAGAAATCGAAACACAAATCACCGAGCCCTATGAAAAAACACTGGGGACAGTAAATAATATCAAGAAAGTCACATCGACAACGTCTGAGAATATCTCAAATATATTCCTTGAATTCGAATGGGGAACTGATCTCGATGCAGCATCAAATGATGTGCGTGACCGCTTGGGATTCATTACTCCCTACATACCAGAAGATGCTGATCTACCGCTTATCTTTAAGTTCGATGTATCTCAGCAACCAGTGGTCATGTATAACATTTCCGGTGACATCGATCCCCTTGAACTCGATCAGATCGCCGATGACATTGCCGACCGGTTGCAGCGTGTCGGCGGTGTTGCCGCGTCTTATGCAATGAGCGGCACGATGCGTGAGATACAAGTCATACTCGACCCGATTAAACTGAAAGGCACGGGTATCACATCAACCCAGGTAATGGAGATACTACAGGCTCAGAACATCAACTATCCACTCGGTAACATCGAGTCCGGGAGAAAAGTCTATATATTGCGTACGATTGGTGAGTATAAAAATCTTCAAGAGATCGAGAAAACGATTGTGGGCAGTACCAATGGTGTTCCGGTCCTGCTTTCACAGATTGCCGATGTACGTGAGCAAGCCTCAGAGATTACATCTGTCTCCCGCACAAACGGCGTTCTATCAATCTGGGGCATCGCCCAGAAGCGTACCGATGCAAATTCAGTGAATGTCGGCAATGCTCTTGTCAAAGAATTAAATGTAATCAAGAAAGAACTACCGCCTGGTGTTAAAATCGACGTCATGTTCAACCAGGCCGACTTCATCACCCGGTCAGTGCAAAGCACTGCCCAGACCCTGATCATGGGAGCAATCCTGGCAATTATTGTGCTCTTTCTCTTCCTGGGAAGTTTCCGCTCAACTCTCTATATGGGCGTTGCGATTCCGATTGCAGTATTCTTCGCGCTTTTTTTCATGTATCTATTCAACATGAGTCTCAATATTATCTCGCTCGGTGGTCTCACAATTGCCATCGGCATGGTACTCGATTCCGCGATTGTCGTGTTCGAAGCAATCTTCCGTCATAAAGAGAAGGGTGAAGAAGCAGAAAAAGCGGCGAGCACCGGTGCCAAAGAAGTGGGTATGGCGATCACTGCTTCGACCCTTACGACGGTTGCCGTCTTCTTGCCATTACTCTTGGTCAGAGGGTTCGCATCAGTATTTTTCCAGCCTCTCGCGCTTACTGTAACCTTTGCGCTCGTTTCTTCGCTCGTCGTTGCCTTGACGATTATTCCTATGCTGTCAGTTAGATTTAAAACTGTCAAGCGACGAAAGTTTGGCGAGAAGCTGAACCAGTTCTATACAGGATTGGAAGGTAAGTATGTACAGCTGATCAGGTGGGCGCTGAACCACCGCTTGATTGTGATCCTTAGTACCATCGGCGTGTTTGTCGTTAGCCTCTTTCTTATTCCATTCATCGGGACTGAATTGAGTCCGGATGTCGACCAGGGCGAAATCGTCATTGATGCTGAGATGCCGGTCGGCACAAACCTCTGGGTTACGGATTCAGCGGTCCAACAATTAGAGAAAATAATCATCGACGAAGTTCCGGAAATTGACATCCTCTCCACATCAATCGGCAGTGGTGAAGGTGGTTTTTCGAGTCTGTTCAGCGCAACCACGGGTCCGCACGCGGCGCAAATATATCTCGAACTCGTTTACCGCGAACAACGTGATCGTTCTGTAAAGCAGATTCAACGCGATCTACGTCCGAAAATAACCGGTATCATTCCAGGACTCAAGGTTAAATACGCAACACAACAGTTCTCAATGTTTGGCGGTGGCAAACCCATAGAGATAAAAATCCTCGGCTACAATTTTGCTCAGGCGACTCGGTTATCAGACCTCCTCATGGATACTCTGCAAAGCGTTGAAGGACTTGTCGATTTAGAGTCGAGCATTGCTGAAGGCAAACCCGAACTCCGCTTCGTTATTGATCGGCAAAAAGCCGCAAATTTCGGTCTAACGCCATACCAAATCGGACAGGTTCTCCGGACGAGAATTGAGGGCGTAGTGGCAAGCCAGTTCCGCCGAAAAGGCAACGAATACGATATCAAAATCATGTACGACAAGAAATACCGGGATAATCTCAACGAAGTAAGCTCCATGACCATAACCACGCCCATGGGTGAAGTACCAATACGAAATTTCATCAAAGATACAATCGCGGTGGGTCCGGTCAAAATCGATCACGAGGATAACTATCGTCTTGTGACCGTCAGCGGAAATATCGAAGGTCGTGACCAGGGTAGTGTTGCCCGCGATGTTCAGAATATTCTGAATAACATTCCTGTGCCAGCTGACTTCACCCTCGAATTGGCCGGTGGCTATGAAGAACAAGTGGAAACATTCCGCGATCTTTTCTTCGTTATCATCCTGGCTATTGTCCTTGTGTACATGATTATGGTCGGGCAGTTCGAATCCTTCCGGGAACCGTTTATTATCATGTTCACAATCCCCCTTGCTCTTATCGGTGTACTCTGGATGCTCTTCTTTACCGGGACAACGCTCAACATGCAGAGTCTCTTGGGTGTACTATTGCTGGGCGGTATAGTGGTCAACAATGCAATCGTTTACATTACTTATGCGAACCAGCTGCGTCGCCAAGCAGGTCTTGTCTGTATGGATGCGGTCGTCGAAGCAGGTAGAGTGCGTATGCGCCCAATTCTGATGACCGCGTTTACGACATCCTTTGGCTTGATACCTATGGCACTGGGAATCGGTGCTGGAAACGAGTTACGAGCACCCATGGCGCGTTCAGTCATTGGCGGTTTGATGGTAGCAACATTCTTGACACTAGTATTTATACCCGTGCTCTATACACTGTTCGAACGGAAGAAAGACAAAGCCTGCGAAGTACCCCCGCTGAAATCAAAATAGTATAGAAACTGCATCCCGCATCCTGCTGTCAACTCCCACCCCAATTTGTGGGTAGGCAGGATGCGGGTTTACCCTGTGTAATACCACATCCTTTACACCAACGCATTCTCTTTGGACAATCGCAGATGTTTGTGTGTAATCCGGTACTTCCTGGATGCATTATTACACGGGGTAAACCCCGCGCCTCTTTTTCTCCTCTCCCTTGATGGAAGAACATTCCCTCTATTCCCTCTCCCTTGACGGGAGAGGAGACCGGAGAGGGTATAATAGTATCATTGTAATCTGTCTTTTCATCTCCGTAATCGACCTGCAAAGCAGGGTCATTGCATTCCCCCAAATTTTATCCTTCGAGTAAGTCCGCCGTTATTATTGGCGGACGCATCGAGACGTATCATGAACCATCACTATCTGCTCCAGAAGTTGTCAAAATCATCGGACAGCCCACGCTACGCAACATCGTAAGTTTGATTTTATCTCAATTAAGTGTATAATTACACATGCCTAAAAGGCGAAAAACGTACATCCGTCAGCTGGACCACGATGACGGAGACAAAGCCCTCGAATTTGAACTTCAATTCCAAAGCACACTCGCAACTGCCGAACGCTTCAAGATGATGTTTGAAATATATGATAGAATAAAGAAGATATTGATCAGAAATGGACACATAAAACCCGTTGAGATTGTACAGCTAGATTCATGACTCTCTCCTATTCCAGTAAATAACGAACGCGTATTTAGCTAATTTGAAGGATCTACCCCGGCAACTCCTTAAATATCTTCTTCATCCGCTGACTGTATTCATGAAATGCCTTTCTGCCTTCCTTTGTAAGACTGAGTAGGGTGCGCGGAATTTTCTGCACAAAATTCTTCTCAACATTCACATATCCCGCTTTTTCTAATTTCATCAAATGCGACGAAAGATTACCTTTTGTTAGATTTGTCTGCCTCAGCAAAAAGAGGAAATCAGCGCTCTCGACAACGTAAAGGTATGACAGAATCAGAAGCCTGGCAGGTTCATGGACAACCCGGTTAATGTCAACGATCTTCTGAAGTGCATGCGCTTCTTTCTTCTTAGCCGACATCCGAGGTCTCCCCAGGCTGTCGTGGATTCTTTTTCAGAAAATCGACAAATATCGTAATGCCGATTAACGTAATGATACCACCAAGAATAACAATATATATATGAATCTCGCGCGGCTCCCTCAGCATGAAATATAATCCACCAAGACCGAGAGCCAATCCGTATACAAACCAGCGATATACTTTGTGTTCGTATGTCAGTAGCCCGAAAATTACTGGAATAAAAAGTACTGCCGCAATCTTAATGACATTACTCCAATTGCTCTGAACCGGATACCCAGACAACACGAAGATCAATGCCGTTATCAGTGAGAGAAGAGCTATACCCACCACGCAAATTAGAATTATTCTAACTGCTGTTGCTCCTTGGTTGGCCATACGCGCGTAGCCCATACGCGGATATGTTGTGCGTTTTCTGATTGCTTCAACGATCACCGGCCCGATCGCAATCCACGCAACATAAATCACCAATCGATATTCTATCCAGAAGTATACGAGCAAGAGCTGCACGCCTAGAAGAATATCCATTAGTCCATCTTGAAAATACAAGTGTCGGGTCTTGCGCTTTATATCCCCTAAATCAGCCTGCGGCTTCATCGACATGTTCCTTAGTTAAGGGATTCTTGTGCATGAATATTGTGAATTGCACCGATCCTACAAGAACCAGCACCGCCGCGAGAATCCAAAGCTGGAAAGCAGTAACAACCCCAGGATCAACTCCGTGCATAGTGGCAACTAAACCACCCATACCACTCAAGAGAATCACACCGGCGAGGAAATATTCGACGACCGTTTTGTACAAGTAGCCAATCACATATGCTATAACACCAAACACCGTACCAAGATATAGAGGTAATAACCAGTTATATGCGTTAAGCTTGAGAACAATCACAAACAGCACAAGAATCACTGTTGAGATGAGCAATTTCCATGGTTTCGCCTTTCTTTCCTTGAATTTAACGAAACCAATCCGTGGATAGACAAATGTTTTACGCAAGATTTCCGGGAGAAAAACATATAACCCAGTTCCAAGGATGAACAAAAAGCCCAATCGGTCATCAAGGAAAAACGGTGCCAGAATTGCGAACGCTACTCCTGCAATAATAATCGCCATTCCATCTTGCCTTAGGGCACTTCGAGCTCTTTTCTCGACCTCACCTACTGCCACTGGGTCCATCATATAGACTCCTCAGTCGGTCTGGAATACTTCCGCAGAAAGCGGGCCAGTACAATGCCTCCAATAATTAGTATAACCATTGCTGGAACGCCAAACGCAACGAACGTTAGGTCTAGATGCAACAGTTCCTTCAGTACGATATCAAGTGGAACACATATGGCAAACATCACGCCGATCAGATAAAGCCGGTCAAAATGCAGGAAATACGCGGCTAAGCTGAACACAACAAGCATATTGCCCACCCATATGCCTGGTAGTAATAATTCTGCCGGCAGCGATTGAGGCAAAGAACCTTTAGCACTGAGTGCCGCAATAACAAACGCTACCAAACCCACAAGAACCGATATAGCAAGGACGATCACGGTCTTTAGGTTTCTAGCTTTCCCCTTCGGACCATAAATCACACGACCTATGCGTGGTGTTGTAATGAAACGCTTGCCTGCCCAAAGGAATAGAATTGCTGCGACAATTAAGAACATATAAATGATCATCTGCGAAAAAAAGACGTCCAGACCTTACGTTCAAGCTGTTTCAGGTCAATGTTCTGTTCTGTCATGGTGTACCTCCTTGGCTGCAAGATATACATAGAATGATAGATATACAATCGATAGTATCACGAACGTAAACGTTAACAACATTAACAATTGCGTTGGATATTTGAAAAACATCCAATTACATTCCATATCCTTCGATGAGAAGCTTGCGTTAATCATACCCGGAGACGCGCCTTCCGAAATGGTTCCATTTTTGCTATTTGAAAATCGTCGAGCCTCGACGACAACCTCTTCAACCATACCTAACCACGCCTCATCCTGATATTCATACCTGGGAGCCATCACTGTGATCTCGGGCATTCTGCCAATAGAATCTAATTCTGGTAGATCCACAGATGCTTTCGATACCTTCAATGTTGCTGCCAGAATGATAAGCATGATCGATATTTGAATCTTCTGCATGAACATCACGAACCTCCTGTTTGTTTCTCTAATGACAAGCTAAACCTCCTGCGGCCGTGGGTTTTTCATTAGCAAACGTAAAAAAAGCACAACGCCAGTCATGATCGGGATTGCTGCTGTGATACCAAAGGTAACTGGATAACCATGGTAAGGTATCCCAGCATTCAAATATAGCCATTCGCCGATCGGTATGCACAAAGCGATAAGCAGTCCGTAAATATACAACCGTATAACCCCAAGGAAATAGCCTGCAAGACCAAAGCATACAAGCGCAACCCCAATGAAGCGTAGATTGTGCACCCATGCTTGTGTTATGCTGTCCTTCAGAGAAATGATGCCTAGAATCAGGCTAACTGACAGTGCGATAAAAATAAGGATGTTGAACTTCGCCAACCGCTTTCTGCGTGTCTGTCCAAACCTTACTAGCCCGATCCGCGGAATAACGACACGTTTCCTTAGCAGCACAACCAAGGCCAAGATCGCAGCCCAAAACGGAACAAACACAGCCGAACTCCAGAAATCCCCCAAGCCCATTCTATTAAGGAAGGGCGCCAGCGCGAACATCAGTATTATGCAGCCCAGGAATATATCCAATAAGCCATCAGCATGGAAAGAGGTCCAGACCTTCCGTTCCAGCTGTTTCAGGTCGATTTGCTGCTCCATAACTATCCTCCTTTTTCACATACTAGTCTGTAATGCAAACTAGTCTATGACATTATAACAAAAAATCCGGATTTGTCAAGGGGTGACTTGCACCTACCCCTCATCTTCCATCTCCCTTGACGAAAGAGAATCCTCCTCTACGTCCCCTCTCCCTTAACGGGAGAGATTCGCCCTTCTTATTTCCCTCTCTCTGGATGTGAGAGATTCCTGCTTATTTCCCTCTCCCTGGATAGGAGAGGGAAAGGGTGAGGGTGTAACTAGATGACTACAAGCTATTCTTTAATGACAAACCCTATATTGACTTCAATCCGACTCAGATTACAATTGACTACGTACTACATACTTCCTGGTACATACTAAGAAAGCGCCTGTAGCTTTCGCCCCGTGAAATATATTATCCTCTATTTCACGGGGCAAGCTGGATAGAGCGACGGACTTCCATCTCGTCTCGATGATATCGAGACTTCGATATCGAGAGAGAATTCGAATATACTACACTTTGAAATCGCTGAGATTACGGTGTATCAATGCTTGGACCAAAAGTGGACCAAATGGAAAAGGGGGGTAGTTGATACTACTCCCCTTTTATTCTTTATTGCAGCGATCATTTATTTTGTCACCACAATTTTTCTGATGAACTCAGCATCTTCTGTTCTCACCTTCAAGAAATAAACACCGGCACTTAGGTTTTTCACAGAAACCGTGGTTGTATTCTTAGGTTTTATCATAGTCACTTCTATCACCAAATCGCCAAGGACATCATATACTTTGATGCCATGCAATGGTGTAGAAGCACAAATGGTGAGTGATGTCTTTAACGGATTAGGATAGAGGTCCAAAACGAAAGGCGCGGTGTTTTGCGCTATTTCTTCTATCCCTGTCGATGAATCCCGAATCACTGAAATACTTGAACCATGGTAATTTGCGACATAGACCCGGTTCTGAACAGGATTCCAGGCAAAGGCAGAAGGATAATCTTCTGAACAGGATTCCAGGCAAAGGCAGAAGGATAATCACCGACCGTGATGGTGGTAAACACGCTGTCGGCCGCACCATCAATTACGGAGACATCATCGCTCGACTGATTTGCACAGTAGACTTTGTTGTTAATCATATTACAGACTAAGGCCCAAGGAAAACTATCGACCGCAACCGTGGCAATGATCGTATCGCTCACGCCATCAATCATGGAAACGTTATTGGTATACTTATTTGTGCAGTAGACTTTGTTGTTGGTTGGATTATGGACTAAAGCTCCACCGCCGGCCTCAACGATCGTAATTACGCTGTCGGTCGCGCCATCGATGATTGTTACATCATCGTTAAACCAGTGTCCGCAGTAGATCTTGTTGTTAGTGGAATTATAGGCTACCTCGTCAGGTTCGTGGCCAACAATAATGGTGGTAATCACGCTGTCGGCCGCCCCATCAATCACGGTGACACTTCCAGAAGGATACATAAAATGATCCCCGAGGCAGTAGATCTTGTTGTTGGTAGAATTATAGACTAATGCACGAGGTTCAGAACCGACCGGGATGGTGGTGATCACGCTATTGCTCGCGCCATCAATCACGGTGACATCAGAGCTCGTTTCATTCATACAGTAGACCTTGTTGCTGATTGGATTATAGACTAGTGCCCAAGGCCAATAGCCGACCGGGATGGTGGTGATCACGCTATTGCTCGCGCCATCAATCACGGTGACATTATAGCTACCCCTATTTGCACAATAGATCTTGTTGTTGGTCGGATTATAAACTAGGGACACAGGATAACTACCGACCGGGATGGTGGTGATCACGCTATTGCTCGCGCCATCAATCACGGTGACATTATGGCTAGCCCTATTTGCACAGTAGATCTTATTGTTAGTCGGATTATAGACTAAGGCCCAAGGTTTATAACCGACCGTGATGGTAGTAATCACGGTGTCGGTTGCGCCGTCGATCACGGTAGCATTATTGCTGTATGAATTTGCGCAGTAGACCTTGTTGTTGACGGAATTATAGACTAAGTCATACGGATGATCACCGACAGCGATGGTCGTAATCACGCTGTTGGTCACGCCGTCGATCACCGTGACATTGTCGCTATTATAATTCACACAGTAGACCTTGTCGTTTGTGGGATTATAGATTAGGTTACTAGATCCGCTGCCGACCGCAATGGTGGCAATGATCATATTGCTCGCGCCGTCAATTACGGCCACACTATCATTATTCACATGTGCGCAGTAGACCTTGTTGTGGGTCGGATTATAGACTAATTTTCCACCGCCGGCCTCGACGGCTGTAATCACGCTGTTGCTTGTACCATCAATCACGGTGACATTACCGCTAGACGCATTTGCGCAGTAGACCTTGTTGTTGATTGAATTATAGATTAAGGCATAAGGATGATCACCAACCGTGATGGTGGTAATCACGCTGTTGGTCGCTCCGTCAATCACCGTCACGTTATCGCTCCCATTATTTGCGCAGTAGACCTTGTTGTTAGTTGGGTTATGGACTAAGGCAAGAGGGCGATCACCAACCGGGATAGTGGTGATCACGCTGTTGGCCGCCCCGTCGATCACGGTTACGTTGTCGCTGTAATTATTTGCGCAGTATACTTTGTTGGTAACTGGATTATGGACTAAAGCGCAAGGTTCATCACCGACCGTAACCGTGGTAATCACGCTGTTGGTCGCCCCGTCGATCACCGTGACAGTGCCTTCGAGGTATATATGATGCCCGTAGTTGGCACGGTAGATCTTGTTGCTGGTTGAATTGTAGCAAAGAGAAAAAGTACCGGAACCCACAGGAATTCTAGCAACCTTTTCGTCCGTTTCCCCGTCTATTACAAGCACGCAATTACCTTCACCACCAACATAGATTTTGTTGTTCGTTGGATTGTAAGTGACGGCGTGAGGCTCTGTAACTCCGCAAAGTGAATCCGGAATATAGATTGTGGTTTCAAGCCATTGGGCAGACGCGAGGAGTGGCAATAACAAAAGCAACATGATCGTCGGAAAGAATCTCTTTTGATTAACAAGCATTTTTATCTCCATTGATACACATATCCTTATTACACAATTCAATCATATCCTGAAACAATATAATTGTCAACTGTGAAATTTCTGTGAAATGACTAGATTTATGATTCGTTGCGATTCTGTGAAAATACCTAACCAGTCAATCGTAACAGGCAGATCAATCCAACGCAAGTTGCGGATTATAAGTCATCTTAATTTGAAATCAAGAGAAACGCGGCGGACTCTTGGAGGTTCCGTTTTGTGGAACCGGAAATCCCGCTGTTGTGTGCGGGGAAAATCCGATTTGGCCATTTTTCATAACCCCCACGATTACAGCAGAAATCGCACAAAGTCAAGTCAGACAAACATTTGCACCATTCTGGCCGTTGCTGGATTTTCTGTCCTGTACCGAATGTTTTGGTAACAACTTGGCACTGAGATGGCACTGGATTGGTGTTACAGCATCCCCTCGATACGGCAAGAGCATTCCTTGCCACTGTTGGTGCGAGAAGAATCTACTTTATGATTGCGCTTGCATTAGTGCTCTGCATTGACATCCTAGGTATGTACAATATAATAATCCAGTAGAGGAGGAAAAATGAAGAAGTACACAGCGATTGTATTACTATTGTCCTTTGTAAGTCTACTTTTGGCAAAGACCGATACCACAGTAGAGCATGATAATACCAGTGGCGATGTTGCATACGTTGAGCGAAAAGGAACTGATGGAACCGACCAATTGAATTCGTTAAAGCGTCTATCGTATTGTAGAACCGCTTTTAGTTTGTATGCGTCTAGTCGCTGGTTACGATATCAATCAGTGGAAGATACTGCAGGAACGGTTATTGAGGAGGAAAAGGAAAAAGCAGGAGGCTGTTTCTTGTTTACTCCACCGGGAAATATCCTTTTATATACGGCGGGGGCGGTTGTTCTTATCTATCTTATGGCTACATTGATTCTTGGCGGCCTCTCAAATGGATGGTAATAGTATCAAGGAAATATAGACAAGTATTGTAGCCTCGCCAGGTCGTTATCCCACAACACTTCCAGAGACACATTTTTGTAAAACCTCACCATTTGTCCCAGAATCGATGTCTTGGCGTAGGACAAATCAAATTTATCCATATTATGTTTGACCTGGGCTGTTTTTCAGAAAAGAAGGGGAGGGGGTGACCGCTTAAGTCACTCCTCCTATGTTACACTTCCAATGTCTATCTGACCTTAACTACCTTCTGCGTCACAACGCCGTCAACTTCGATGAAGTAGATACCTGGGTTCACTCTGTCTGGTTCTACGACTCTCCCTATGATGTCAAAGACTTTGCAGGTTTTGTCTTTTGGTAACACCAATGGACCTTTGAAGACAATGGCATTAAGACTGTTATTTTTAATAATCGTGTTGTTCTCTTGTACACCGAGATTTGAATCAGGGCTGATTACAGTAAAATCATCGTTACCGCCAATGCCATAGCTCTCTCCTGCAGCATAGCCGTTGCCATCCACACAATCACGCCTGATGCTACATCGTTGCGTCTCTTTACGTTTCTCCCTACGTGCAGCTCCTTGTATTACTTTTCCCACTTCAACTCCCACTCCCACGTGCGCATGAACACGACAAGAGCCACTACTGATATTACGGTTCCGGCAATTGCGCCGATCAGAGCTTTCTGCTTTTTCCTTGACTTCGTTGCATCCTTGTACCCCTCAACATAACCGACTTTGAATTCTTGAGGACCTTCAGGAATAAGACTTGGCGAATCGCCTGATGCGAGTAAGAAAACTATGCCGCCACCAAGACATGCACCCAACAAACCGCCAGCACAGCCGTGGGCCAGCCACTGAGTTTGACTGACCCTCCGACCGTCCTGTTTGCCTTCGGCATAGCCGTCATCATAAGTCATCTTTTCGGGAACTGATTCGATCTGTTGTGCGAAAAGAACGCCAGGCACCATAAACACCAACATCAATGCTACTATTTTTCGCATGTTCGATCTCCACACAGTTACTGTCTTCACTTCATGCATACTACCTCCTTGCATCTATTACGCAATATAAGAAACAACTGTAAATTACATATAGTAATATATGTATTTCAATAATGCTGTCAAGGACAACAAGTGTGCAAATTTCGGCACAGAAATAATGTCCGACATATTTGAGTCCAGAAAAGTATTGCGACATTAACCTGGGTAACTGTGTTAGATAGCCTGCGGATGGTAAGTCCGTAAGTCGATATTGTATGAGTTCAACTAATTATGTTCATTCTATACCGAAATTGGGTGAAAAGTGAACTAAAACAAAAAGGGAGTAACTTAGATTACTCCCTTTTGCTCTGTAATTCTAGTAATATTTTATCTTGCCACAACTACCTTTCTGATGAATTCGTTGCCTTCAGTAATAACTTTCACAAAATAGACACCCGGGTCTACATTCACTAATGAGACTTCTCTTTTACGCTGAACCTCTGACCAACTTTCTGCTTTCAATAGTCTGCCACAAACATCATAGATTTCAATGTCTTGCAGCGGCGTTGGCGAATGAATCGTGAAGGATGCCCTTGTAGGATTCGGAGAAATATAAGGTATTGAACGCCACAGAGTCTTCTTTCCATCTTCTTGTACGCGATCGATGAATATGTAACTGCCATAGATGTCCCAATCGCCGTCGCGATTTGTCTGCCAAAAAACCCAAAGGTACATGAGACTCCCGGTCATGACGGGCCAGACATCGTCTGCCCGGCTCGTGTCCACCTGAATTAAGGTGTCACCGGGATATCCAAGACTGAATAGTGTATAGACATCATAATTACCATTCCGGTTGGTGCTGAATGCAGTAATCGGTGGACCCTCTTGTCGACCAATCGCCATGAACGGTAACGGGCTCGGTGTAATGTCCGCAGAATCATTGAAGGTCCTACGGTACTGCACATTGAGCGTATCGAATGCCGTCGTGTAGATCTCATAATTACCGTCGCGGTTAGTTTCCCAGACTATCCAAATGCCCGAATATTGGCCTAAGGAAGCTATCTCAGGATTTGCGTTAAAGTAAGTATCATCTGTTATGGGTTGAGGTATCTGCCAAGAACCATTAAGATACTCAGTATAATAAATATTGCTCGCAGACTCAATTTTCTGCCAGACAACCAAGGGATGGTCGTATCGAATGTTGATTTTCGGCCTGCAGTTGACCACCTCAGAATCATTGGTTAACGGATACGGAGTTGACCAACTGGTTCCATCATAATATGAAGCGTAAATATTCATGAAGGATACTGAATCGCCAATTAATAACCCTCTCTGCCATACGACCCAGACAGTATCACTGATAACACAAATTGATGGCAGATCTTCCATCAGTGTATCAGACGTCAATTGATGAGGTGGAGACCATCCATTGATTTCACTCCCCTGGGATACGTAGATGCCATCGTTACCTGAACCATAATAATGCCAGACACACCAAAAACAATCTCTCGCAGGGTCATAAGCCACACTTGGAGACTCATCCATAAACACATCAGTTGATATTCTGAATGTATCGCTCCATGTCGATCCATTACTGAATCGCGAAAAGATATCGTCATATCCATTGAGATTAGATTCCCACACGACAACGATCCAAAGATCATCCAATACTTGAGCGCGGCAAGCCTGCGGATTAATATCGTTTACTCCCTCTATCCCGAGATCAATTGGCGGTGACCACCAAGCCAATGAAATGCTGGCACAAAATACTGCCAATAATGGTATCTTCATCTTCATTCCTCTACGATCTATTTATCTAAGCGTACAGCTACCGAATCATTTCTACAGAAATTATATGTTCACATCAAGCAAATGTCAAGGTGGGAGAATTATATCCGTTCTGGCACAAAACTGACGCAATGAACACCTGTTAAACGTAAGCAGTCCCACAATATTGAAAATAATATCGTTGAGATGAACGATTAGATGCCCTGCGGATTATTAGTCCGTTGTCTGGGGATATGTGAGATGTTTAGTTGGAAGTCCCGTTTCGATTTCTGTTGTGTAATTAGCAGAGCGGGGATTTGCCCCATTCTACTCAAGCTCTTCATCGATAGGCTCTTGTAACCGACCAAAGGATAGTGATTTTTGAGTCCCAGTGGCTGATAGATAACCTTTTGTTAAATCTTCAACAGTAGACTCCAAAATCATCATGAATTGCGTGCAAGCGAATTCACGTTTTGGATCATCCTCTTTCTCGCCGAAGACACTGGATAAGAGACCTTCAATCATTTGGTCCATCCCGTACAGTTTCAGATGGAGTAACTCGTGAATCACCAACTCCTCAAGATTTGTACATTTGGGGGTGCGATTCACCAAAAGGACTGCTTTCTTATCCTCCAAATCAATCTTTATATCTCCAGATTTTCTCCATTTGGTTCTGACTATTTTGACTATTATGTCCCAATCTCTTAACCTTAAGATGTCCTGCCATCTATTTAGATGTTTCTCTACCTCTCCTTTATTAACGCTCATCTCTACAGCCTCCTACTCAATTACTTCTTTACGATAAAAGTCATTTCCGATAGCCAAAATGTGAATGCCGCTGCTCTCGTTATTGCTTTTATATCATTCACCAACCCTTTGGGAAGGAATGGAGCTGCATCTAAACACCTTACAATGCAATGCCTTTCTCCACGTTGACTGATTATACTGTCCGCCATTGTCATGTCAACAAAGTTTGAGATTGCCGCGTCGTCCCGTTTCATATTCTCGAAAGAAAATATAATAAGGGCACCTTCAACAATGACATACACGACCAAAGCATGTTGACTAATCATTCACAATCATTACCATATTTTGAGAAAATCATGATGTATTTCAATGGTAAGGATTCCGCAAAAAGGTATGCCCTATATCGCCCAAACATTCATCCAAAAGTGATCCAAATTATCAAGTCGAACATAAAATCGGAGAAACCGATAAGATACGCTTTAGATGTGGGTTGCGGCACTGGCCAATCCGCAATCGCACTAAAAGCACTCGCAGAGAAGGTAATCGCTATTGATATATCGCCGGATATGATTTCACAGGCACCACGCAGCGAACAAGTAGAATATATATGTGCGGCCGCAGAAGCAATACCACTACGAAATGCGATTTTCCATCTCATATCCGTGGGGCTTTCACTTCACTGGTTTGAGCGCGGCAAATTCATGACTGAAGCTGTCCGGTTAATCAAACCACGCGGGTTGCTGGTCATATATGATAATTTCTTTTCAGGCGTTATGCGGGAAAACGATGAATTTCAAAAATGGTTTCGGGGCACATTCATGCGGAAATTCCCTACGCCACCGCGCGACTGTAGGCCTTTAGAGGATAAAAAACTACGTCGATACGGCTTTGGCCTCGAAAAAGAAGTGGATTACGAAGAAAATATCACCTACAATCTTGATCAACTTGTTGGCTATGTTACTACCATGACCAATACGGTAGCGGCCCTCAAGAAAGGTATTGTAGAGTTAGATGTAGTGCTCGATTGGCTTGAGTCTTCGATCAGACCATTCTTTATAGGACAAGACAAGTGTACTATTTTGCATCGAGGCTGGATCAAATTCCTAAAAAAACTAGATAATTGATAATGAATCTGTCCGCGGTATATCCTACTAAAAACAATCCTTTCTGGTAGGTATTCGCGTTAGTAAAGGAGACAGCCACCACGGGATTAACGGATGGTAAGTCCGTAGGTTTCGTAATTATCGATATGATGGATTTGCTTTTCGTAAAAGCGGTTTTAATTCGGCGTCCTCTTCGCCTTAGCTGGATTCGGGGCCTGCAATTCCGCAGTCAAATTAATATAGAACCCCGCACTTTCGGTAGAAAGTGCGGGATACACAATTCTACAATCAAATCACAGATTTGAGTATAATTGGAGCGCGCCTGGCGTGACTTGAACACGCAACCTACGGATTCGAAGTCCGTCGCTCTATCCAGTTGAGCTACAGGCGCATATTTAACCCAAATCTTCGATTTGGTTGTTAAATATAGCGTCCTGGCTTTTCTATGAAAAGTCAGGGCTGCAGCAAATGATCACAAAATATAGCGTCCTGGCTTTTCTATGAAAAGTCAGGGCTACAAATGATCGCAAAATTGAGCGTACTGGCGTTTTGAAGAAACGTCAGTGCTGCAAATTACAGTATGCACTAATATAAAAATATTATACTGCCTTTTACCTGTTAGTCAATATTACTTACTTTCCTTGTTCTAGGGTTGATAAGTACAGAATTTATGGTATAATAGAGTATGATAAGAAAAAGCATAATATTTTTGTTTATGTTTCTCATCGTCATCGGATGCAGTAGACAGACCATAAAGCTAAAGTTTAATCGCTTCTCAGCATATGGTGATGGGAAAATGCATTTTTCTCTGGAGGAAGCATTAGAAGAACCAGCGAGTATAACCAAACTTGAGTTGTGGCATAATCAACTTGAACAATTACCCAACGAGATCTTTGCATTTATAAACCTGCGAGAGCTTAACTTAATGGACAATAAATTTGCTGAGCTTCCCGCTGAAATTAGTAAGTTTGAGCACCTCGAGTTCATTAGTTTAATAGAAAATGAACTTACGAAATTACCCAAAGAAATAGGTAAGTTGATTCACCTTAAAGGTCTAGGGTTGAGCAGTAATCAACTCTCACAGTTACCGCCTGAGATAGGCGGTTTAACAAATCTAAAATCTCTGCTATTAAACTGCAATCGATTGATTCAACTGCCTGCAGAATTTCGTAATTTAAGAAATCTTCAAACTCTTTCTTTACAGCGTAATCAGTTTTGGTGGGAATTCCCTGATGAGATACTACACCTTACATCTTTACAAAACTTGGATTTAGGTGAAAATTTTCTTACAGAAATACCTTCAGATATTACAAAATTAACAAATCTCCAAACATTGAGTTTAGCCTGCAATAGATTAGAACAAATACCTTGTGAAATCGGCAAACTTACAGCATTGAAATATCTGGATTTACATTCAAACCCCATTGAGTATATTTCACCCGAGATCAAAAATTTAGTAAATCTACAATCGTTAGTGCTTTATGGAATTAAACTTAAGCGATTACCTGTTGAAATCTGTGAATTAACCAATCTTCACACACTCCTCCTTGATCGTAATCATCTTTCAGATCTCCCATCAGAAATAACAAACCTCACCAATTTATCTAGACTTACATTAGGTATGAACGAATTTATAGAACTACCAATTGAAATCTGTATGCTAACAAGCCTAAGAGAACTTATTTTAACAGGAAACAAACTCAGATTTGTACCTCCGGAAATTGGGCAACTCACAAATCTTGAAGAATTACGGTTAGATGGTAATCAACTTGAGATGCTCCCACCAGAAATTGCACGGCTCACTAAATTAAGAATGTTGATTCTGAACGATAATAACTTTTCAGATGAAGAAATAGAGAAAATCAAGGATCTTTTACCGAATACCAATATAGACAACCTTAAAACAGATATAGATTACAGCAAATAATAATATCTATTTTGTCAAGGGGTCAATTTCCCCTTTATTTTCAATGCTTTAATGCTGTACATACTAGTGATTGTATAAGGATACTTGACCTGAACTTGTATAAATATATATTTACATAAATGAGAGTTTATGAGAAGTTTACTATGCCTGATAACGATTTATTGCGTGAAAGACAAGTAATTGTATATGGTTTAATTCAGGGAATTAGCTTTATAAATTATGATGAGGGTATAAG
>LJNI01000112.1 GCA_001303225.1 candidate division TA06 bacterium DG_78
CAAACAAAATTGGTAGAGCAAATCCGTGCGTAGTCCAATAATCATCATATCTTCTGAGCCGATAATTCAGGACAAACTCCCAGTCTGTTTTCAGGGGACGTATTACAATTGATGGTTCGTAAGCAAACATATGTATATCATATCCACTCTCAGTATATTTGACATAACTACCACGAAACCCCGCGGTAAATTGAGGAATAAACTGGTAACCGATGATAAGTGTATCATAATAGTTATCATAATGATACGTTCTATCCAGAAAACCATCATACCGTGCTTCGTAATCTGCATTCGTTGTCGTGTATGAACCACCTATTGCAAATTTTGATTTCACTTTGAAAACACCACTTAATGAAAATCCATACCCAGACCATTTGTTATCGTATACAGTATCACCAAACACAGTAAAACCGCACAGTCCTGGCAGATAGAAATAGGAAGTACCATAATCATCTTCAATAACACCTGCAGGAGATTGACCAAAGTCATAGGCATTGAGTTCATTACTGAAATCCTCAATAACAAGATCGAGATTACCCATTGCAGCTAATCTCAGATTATTATTTATCAGATGTGGTTCGATATCATAGGAAAATGCCGGGCAGATTTTTGTTGAGAAAAAAAGAACACAAACAACAAAGCTGCGTAAGATTTTAATAAACATACTCCCTCCTCAGTAACTTCTAAAATATGAACCTACTTAAAAGACCAAAAATGTGGTTCTTCTCGCTATATTCAAATCCTGAGTATTCCATAACCTCAAGATTATAGACAAAATCTATTGCAAGTTTTGAATTTAAAATTTTAAGGCCAAAACCAGACGTAATAATACTATATGTCGGATTATAATAATCATTATTCGTCGTGATAATGACATAGCCTAATCGTAGAGGAATATGTTTAATCAAATAGAACTCAGTTCCAAGATTCAAATAATGTTCATAGACGGTTTGGGAATTTTCATCGTTCCAAAATGATGGATCTGTTTTATAGAGAACTATGTTATACTGTATGCCAATTAATCCGATAGTTTCATCAAGATAAGCAATTCCTGAACCAATATTCAAACCAAATCCTCTGATCATTGTATAGTAATATTCTTCACTATGGTAAGGTTTGATTCCTTTACATAAAAGAGCAAATTTGAATTGCTTTTGACCAAAGGGAATTAAATAGGTTGACATAAATTCAAAAGCCATTTCCGGAGAATCATGTGGCATTGTTTCCAGATGAACTTTCAGCCCACATTGTACATTAATCGAAGAATATATGATTGGAATCAAGAATTTATGGGAAGTCTGATTGAAGGAATATTTTCTCAATCGATAATTTACACCTAATTGCCACTGTTCTCCTATTGGATTGATGAAAAATGATGGCTCGTATGAATAAGCATCCATCTCATCATTAGTCACGTATTCGTTTTCTCGTTTTGTGGTCGCCTTATAATAACTGCCTCGAAAACCGATATTAATGCTGGAATTGATTTTATATCCAACAAAAATCGTATCATAGTAGTTGTTAAAAGTGAACTTGGATAAATCATATTCTGCCGATAGATCATATTCTGCCGCTGCGTTGCTATGTGAAAATGAATTACCGATAGCAAACTTTGATGGTTTCTTGAAAATTGTTTTCAGGGAAAACCCCGAACCATGTCTTCTCCAACTATCGAGGTCATCAGCAAATTTTGTGAAGCTATACATTCCTGGAATATAAACTTGTGAATTGCCATTGTCATCATCGATAATGCCTGCTGGCGACTCGCCAAAATCATAGCCATTTATTTCGTTATTAGAAGATTCGATGATAAGGTCTAAGTTACCTACTGCTGCTAATCTGAAATCATCATTTATGAGGTGAATTTCATATGCAAACACAGGAGCAGTACAAATTTTGATTGCTATAAAAATTATAGCAGGAAAATATCTGATGTTCATACCCTCCTCCACAGAACTATATATTAATATCTATGTATGTCAATAGTTATATGAAAAAAACAAATGACTAATAGGAATGAGCCTTTTAAAAACTTACAATTCGAAAATCTATATTATCTTAGATGCTCGTAGCCTGATGGCTGGATACGCTTTATTCCTCCTCTTTTTGAAAGATATAATCCCCTTCCTTTTACAACTGTACCGATTTTGAAAATTTTTACCTTTGGAATTTTTGGTATCCGCCATGCAGTAAACAGAAGTTCAAAATCCTCACCAGCAGAGAGAATAAACTCTAATGGATCAATTTTCTCGATGCTACATAACTTGCCGACCTCGGGATGTATGGGTATATGTTCTTCGTTGATGACTATCTTAACCCTGCTTTCCTCAGCAAGGTGAAACGCATCGGTTGATAAACCATCAGATGTATCGATACATGCTGTACTATACCGGCTCAAAGATTGGGCTTCAAAAATTCTCGGCTCTGGACAGAGGTGCTTCTCGATTGCATCAGGGTATTCTTTTTGTGGTAGTTTATCCCTGAGTGCACGACGCCCAATTTCAGCAAGCCCCAAAAAATTGGTCACGTAGAGTGCTTGGCCAGGTCGCGCGCCACTGCGCATGAGAGGTTTTTTTGCATGCCCTATGACGGTTATTGTCATACCAAAGGCAGGGCTGGCAACAATATCACCTCCTGCAATATCCATTTTGTACTTCTTAGTAATTTTCTCAAAACCACTGTACAACTCGCCGACCTCTTTTTTGCTGACGTTCTGTGTAAGGTTCAGTGAAACGAGAGCACAAATTGGTGATGCAGCCATTGCTGCCAGGTCAGAGAGACTCGCAGCCATGCAGTGATACCCGAGAACATACGGTGAAAAATACGTCATGTCAAAGTGCACGCCTTCAAAAAATGAATCTGTAGAAATAATAATACCATCGCGGAAAACTAATGCATCATCGCCAATGCCCTTTAAAATCTCCCTCCTCCTCTTAGGAAATCTATTCCTTATATATCTAATCAAAGCCAGTTCGCTCTGATTTCCTTTTGTTTCATTCATAATTGAATCTTTGTTTGTAACATTCGAATTTTGAAATTGAAAATTGTTTAGTATTTAGTATTTGGGATTTAGGATTTCTGTAACTATACATGGAACTCAATGACATCACCGTCTGCCAAAATATGAGTTTTTTCTACACGTTGACCAGAATACCCAGTTTCATTCCACAAGCGAGCAAATTTCAGATTTTTTCTAAAATCCTTGTGAATATACTCTGCAGCATCGATGAGCACTGTTCCTTTCTTTAATACAACAGGATCATCTTTTGCAATCGGCTGCCCGATTTTTTTTGTATACACCCGAATAATATTAAGTTTATTAAAAATTTGTGTCTTCAATATTTTTAAACCATCGTTATTTGTCGTGGAAACAGGAATGATGGTGAATTCATCACAGTGTGCTTTGATAAATGTATCCACTTTGGTCTTCTGCGCATCTATTTTATTGAGAACAATAACCGAATCTTTAACATCACCAAATTCGTGTGGTGTGAGGAAAATATTTTTCTGGTTCAACGCATTTTGGATAACATTAAAATCATGTGTAACATCTCTCGTGCAATCGAGAACAATAACGAGGAGGTCACCATTCCGATAGAGTCCAAAGAGCCACGCCGGAGCATCATCGTGGAGTGGTGGGGTATCGACGATTTGAATCTTGATATTTTCAAAATCCATCATTCCTACTTGCGGAAGTGTTGTCGTAAATGGATAGAGAGCAACATCAGCATGAGCATTGGTGAGGGTATTGAGGAGTGATGACTTACCGCTATTCGGAAATCCAACGAGTATAATCTGTCCTGCACCCTGTTTCTCAACCTGATACCATGAGCCTCCCGAACCCTTCGATTTCCTTTGTTTAGTCATTGCGTCTTTCAGCTTTGAAATCTTTGTTTTCAGTTCTGCCTGGAGTTTTTCTGTTCCCTTATGTTTTGGAATAATTGATAGAAGTTCTTGCAAATAAACTATTTTTTCCTGTGGTGCCTTCGCTTCTCGGTATTTCTTCTCTACTTCAAAATATTGCGGCGGTAAATTTGCTGGCATGATTATTTTTCTCCTATCGTCTCCATAATTTTTTTCATCTTCTGAGCATTCTTGAGCATATTGTGATTATTATTAAAAAACATAAACATTGTCTTCGGCTTTACTGCATACACTCGTTTTCCGATTTCCCTCAACTCCTTATCTGTGTAATTATGGCGATACCAGTCAGTTCTCCCATGTATCCTCACGTATACAGTATCAGTCGTTTTAAAAACATCGCGAGTGAATACCGGAGCATCGATTGAGACCCAGGTGATTCCTAACGACTGTGCCCACGCAATTACATCGTTAGTAAACCACGACTCGTGCCTCGGTTCGAGGGCACATTTGTGTATGACCTTTGTCTTTTTTAAAAAATTTTCGATTTTCGTCATCGTCTTTGATGAAAGGTTCGGTGGTAACTGAAAGAGAAAATAATCTATCATCGCATGCATCTCAGAGAAGAGGTTATTGAATCGCTGCCATGTCGTTACTGCCCTTGTCGAAAATTTAAATTGGTGCGTGATCAATCTATTCACCTTAATCACCCAATGGAGCATCTTTCCTTTCCGTGCCCATGCTTTCACCTGATTGGGGAATGGAAATCGGTAGAATGATGCATTCAGTTCTATGGCATTGAGTCCAGAATGCGCAATGTACCAATCCAGAGTCAGATCTTTGTTCCACTCATAGTACCATCCAGAAGTTCCAACAAAAATTTTCATCACCGTACTCTATTCTCTATCACTGTAACCATTTCACGATAATCCAACAATTCTCCCGTCACATTCTACATCGATTTTCATGGCATTTGGCTTTTTTGGCAGACCAGGCATTAACATCACCTCGCCAGTCAATGGAACAAGAAAACCGGCACCTGCTGAAGCATTAATTTCCCGAATCGTAATTTTAAATTTTTCAGGCCGTCCATAGAGTTTGGGATTGTCAGAAAGTGAACGATTTGTTTTCGCAATACACACGGGCAATTTTTCTAATCCAAGTTTTGTGATGCGCTGTATATCTTTCTCTGCTTTTGTTGTGTAGACAACCCGAGAAGCACCGTAGATTTCAAAGGCAACTTTCTCAATCTTTTTTTCGATGGTATCTTCTAATTCATAAATTGGCTGCATCATTGATTTTGCAGTCTCAGCAGTATGACATACCAATTCAGCGAGCTCTACAGCACCAGGTGCACCCTGTTCAAACGCTCGCACCTCAGCACAACCAACGCCGATTGCATGACACATATCTTTCACTACCTTTATCTCATCATCGGTATCACTGTCAAATATGTTCAAAGCAACAACCGTAGGAATTTTGAACTTCTTCATATTCTCAACATGCTTTGCTAAATTAGCAAACCCATTTTTGAGGTGTTCAATAGTACCTGATTTCAAATCCTTCTCACTTGCACCACCATGTAGTTTCAACGCCCTGATTGTTGCAACGATAACTGCAGTATCTACGGTAAATTTCCCAACGCGCGATACAATATCGACAAACTTCTCGGCACCCAAATCTGAGCCAAACCCAGCTTCGACAACCGTATACTCAGACAATTTCTGTGCCATTTGAATTGCTACAATGCTGCACGTACCGTGAGCAATGTTAGCAAATGGTCCGCAGTGAATCAATGCTGGAGTATGGTCAATCGTCTGGACGAGATTTGGTTTCAGTGCATCCTTTAACAGCGCTGCCATTGCTCCGTGTACTTCAAAATCTTTTGCATACACTGGATCACCTTGCATATTGAATGATACGAGGATGTTCCCTAAACGCTCTTTGAGCTCATCAATATCATTTGATAGCGCCAGAATCGCCATTACTTCACTCGCTGCAGTAATAACAAAACCATCTTCTCGTGCTGGACCATTTTTCTTGCCGCCTAATCCGACGACAGTATTTCGCAGGGAACGATCATTCATATCAATCGCCCGCTTGAAAATTATTTCTCGCTCGTCGATGTTCAGCTGATTGCCAAAGTGGACATGACTATCAAATACTGCTGCCAAGAGATTGTGTGCTGAACTAATTGCGTGGATGTCACCAGTGAAATGGAGATTGATGTCTTCCATCGGTAATACCTGAACTAAACCGCCACCTGCTGCACCACCTTTAATGCCAAAAACTGGACCGAGGGATGGTTCACGCAATGCTACTATTGATTTCTTTCCAATCTTGTTCAATGCCATACTGAGACCAATCGATACAGTAGTCTTCCCTTCACCATACGCAGTCGGTGTCATGGCAGTCACTAAAATTAATTTGCCGGGTTGGTTGTTTTTCAATTTATCAAAAAATTTTAAAGATATTTTTGCCTTATATTGACCGCACGGAAGCAGTAGATCATCATCTACTCCAAGATCTGCTGCTAAATCTCTTATTGGAATGAGTGTTGCTCCCTGGGAAATTTCTAAATCACACTTCATAGGTCACCTCTTTCATACATAACGTATTATATGGGGTCAAATTATTATATCGCAAAGCATTAGTGTGTCAATGATAATAAAAATGATTACAGTGATAAAAAACTGATTACGGTGATCATATTAAGGAAGGGCTTGAAATATATCTAAATCTGAATACAATAAATTCATGTTATATAAGGATGCAGGTGTTGATATCGATTCTCTCAATTTGGTGAAAAAGGGTTTTGGTAAAGAGGTTGCCAAAACATTCAAAAAAAATGTTAAATCGGAATTTGGACTCTTCGGCGGTCTCTATCCATTCGGCAACGATTATTTAATAAGCAGCGTCGATAGCGTGGGTACAAAAATCTTGGTTGCCTGTGCTATGAATATCCACAACACAGTCGGTGCTGATATAGTCAACCACTGCATAAATGACATTCTCACCACAGGAGCAATACCACTTTTTTTCCTCGACTACATCGGTTTTTCACAACTGGAGAAAAAAACTTTGCTCAACATTGTAAAAGGCATTGCCGCTGCTTGTAAAAAAGAAAAAATCATTTTAATCGGTGGTGAAACTGCTCAGTTGAAAAAATTCTATCCGAAAGATGTCTATGACCTCGTTGGGTTTATTGTCGGAAGGGTTACGAAAAAGAACTATATCGATACGACTAATATTCAGCCAGGCGACATTATTCTCGGTTTAAAGTCCTCAGGTCTTCACACGAACGGCTATTCCTTAGCACGAAGAGTGTTGTTGAGGAAATACGTCTTCTCATCATATATGTCTGAATTAAAGTGCACTGTTGGCAAGGAATTGCTCAAGGTACACCGGTCGTACCGTAGAGACCTCGAACCGAGATTGCACCATGTTAAGGGCCTTGCCCATATTACTGGTGGCGGTTTTTACGACAATATTAACCGTATATTACCGAACGGATGCTCGGCAATCATCCAAAAAAAATCGTGGCGTCCACTCCCCATCTTCACATTACTCCAGAAACTGGGTGACATTCCTGATGAAGAAATGTATCGCGTCTTTAATATGGGTATTGGCATGGCTGTAGTTATTAATAAAAAAGCCCAAAAATATTAAATTAGTCCCAACTAAATTTCCACAAACATCGCATCAATCTGTATTTGTTGCATTTTGTGCAAGTGCAAAATTATCACCCTCTGTTTTTTCCCTGTCGTCATTACGAGGGACAAAATCCTGAAACAATCTCATTATTAACTTAATTTAGGAACATTGATTGCCATACCTTTGCCTTCGGCAATGGCTCGCAATGACATTAAGTGTGAATAATCGGGGCTAACTCACTGAATATTTTATCTCACCATTCAAAATAACCGCAGTTACCTGTCCGGTGAGTTCTGTATCTATAAGTGGTGTATTTTTTGATCGT
>LJNI01000113.1 GCA_001303225.1 candidate division TA06 bacterium DG_78
AGCAAGTAAGGGAATATCACTCGCCCTGTCTCTAAGCGGCGGTACCTCTATCTTGAAGACATTGATACGATAAAAGAGGTCACTCCTAAACCTTTCATCCTCGATCTCAATCTCAAGGTCTTTATTGGTCGCAAAGAGAAATCTGACATCAATATTTCTCGTCGCTGTCTCTCCAATGCGTCTGATTATCTTCTCTTCGATTGCCTCGAGCGTATGTCTAACAACTTGAAGGGTTTCGCTCCCCTACCAGGTATATATTTACCGTTTCACCACTTTCTTTGTTACAACCGAATCTTCTGTCTTCAACCTCAAGAAATAAACCCCTGATGATAGACTCTTCGTGTTCCATTCTACTGTCCCTTGGAGACTGAAACTATCAACCAGTCTACCGCTGATATCGTAGATATCAACGTCACCCTCCTGTGCAGTAATCTTGACTGTATTGCCAAAAGGATTGGGATAAATGTAGAATCCAGACTCAACCTCTTTTGATACGTTTTCTTCAATGCCTACATTGCCATGAATATACCAAATCTCACGATAATCATCAGATAATCGCGCAGAGAGTCTTACGACATGAATTATTCCATTTTTATCTATTCTTAGAGACCCCAACCCATCATAAACTGACGATTCAGGCAGAAGTTCTTGACTCCAACTATTATTATTATTCTCCTTATATGCGAGCCAAGTCTTATTATTCTTTTTGAAGACAATGTACGGTTGCCCTAACGAATCAATATCAAGAGCCTTTTGATATTGACTAATACCTGTACTCACATTTTCTATTTCCCAATCAAACCCATTATAACGCGCATACCGCACACCATATGCGTTCTCATAGGCAAAACTCGGCAGATTATCAATTGGACTAATCCTGATTGACGTTATACTCATCCAGTGCCATCCCGTATCAACTTCATCCCTAAACCAGCCCCCAGACTCCTTTGTCGCTCTCCAAAAATAATTCAAGCCAGTCAGCTTGCGGTGACAGTATGCGATATGCGGATAGCTGCTTGAATCTGCGTCTATGGAACAACAATAAGCACTTATCATGGTATCAACCACCTCTTTTACCCAAGAATAACCATCATTATATGCATAGAATGCAAAACCATAGAGATGCGGTTCACCTAAATATCTGTCATACGTAACATGCGGATTACCATTAGCATCTGCTGCTATCGATGAATACCAAATACCGTATCCAGTGTCTACCGTATCTTTTGTCCATCCACTCGAATCCTTACGTGCAACTATCAAGTACTGAATACCTCCCACCTGCTGACAAGCTATATAAACAACCCATATCCTGTCAAAACAATCAATCGCTAAATCTCCATATACAACTGCAGGTTCAAATACACTGGTCTCAATTGTATCGGCAATCCAGCTCCCACGGATTTTAGAATAAAGTAGCATTGTATAAAACACTGTTTCTTCATTTTTTCTGATAACAGGAATATGCGGGTTTCCCTGAGAATCAACTGCTATATTAGCAGGTTCTATCACCATTTCACCAGAGGTCACTATTTCAGAGACCCACATTAACAAGCAAAGTAGAATCATATCATCCTCCAAGAGGGAGTAACTGGTCTTGCAAGACCAGTTACTCTGTTCTATCCTCCTTATCTTACAATCAAGGTCTTCCTGGTAATTCGTTTTTCACCTTCAAGCCTTACTAGATAAACACCAGAACTTAATCCGCTAAGACTATAATCATAGACCCCAGGCTTGACCATGCGTTTCTCGCAAGCGACTTTCGCCCCAGTTATATCATAAACTGTCAGTCGAATATTTTGAGCCTCTGGAACCGAATACTTCAATCGCAGGTCTGTCGTAATCGTTGGAATAATCAAGTCAAATGCAAGAACTTGTCCATCTTCAAGACTTGCTGGACCAGGTCGAGGTTCTTTCTTCGGTTTCAGGGCTGGCGTAAGAGTATCCACAAAAACATCCAGCACTCTAATTTTGGTCTGATGAGGGACAAAATCTTTTGCGGTCGAAGTAACCGTAATCAACCCAGCATGTTTAGGCGTTATCGTAAACTCAACCTGTCCTTGACTATTCGTTCTTCCTACTTCAAATATTTCTGGTTCAGGAGAAATTCCTTTATACAAACAGACTGTTGCGTTCTCCTTAGGAACAGTATCAACATCAGGCATACCCTGCAAGGGCGTTACATCATATACAGTCACCGTTACCACGCTTGTCTCGTTCGTTTTCAAAACATCGACATGCTCGTTAGCCAATAAACGGACAACACCGTCTTGCAAAAATTCCATCTCGGGTGAACCAAAAGCGTGTCTATTCATTGCCATGCCAATTGTAATATATGCTGGACCATACATTCCTGCATACTTCTGCTTGGCATGCAGTACTCCGTATCTCTGTCTATGATAGACCGAACCACTCCTCATCATCGATATGAAATTCATGTGCATACAAATATCTTCCGTGCTAGTCGGTCTTACGCCACCATCATATGCAACCGCTCCCAATGGATACGGGTCATTGTACCAAGACACAAAACCTTCTGCACAACAGGGCATAGGTAACATTGCATGCCAACCAGTTACATTCATCGAGCCAGCTAATACAGTATCGAACCATGCAGTTCCACAGCCAAGAGACCAGACAACATAGTACCTGTCCTTATTTCTGAATTCATCATAAGACGGATGCCAACTCCAATCCCAGCTTACGAGTAACTCTTTAGGTCCACTACCATATGTCTTCGTCTTCCACACATCACCTGCTCCATGTCCATACTGATTGCAGAATCCATACCCTATATCCAGTGTATCTATCAATCCGTGATTGCCAGGATTACATTCATGCCCAACTACTTTATGCTGAATCATCCACTGGTCAAAACCAGTAACACCTATCGTGTTATCCATCATACCAGGGAAATTCCAATACGCATCAGCATCTTGAGTTATCCAAAGAGCACAACATCGTTGCGTCCCGTTTGCTGCTTCTTTTTCATATGCCAATCTTTTGTATGTCCATCCAGCTGCTTGTATAGAATCCCATGCTGGCACTCTACCAATCCATATTTCCTCATACCTCGACGGCTCCTGACCCCACCAAAAACCGTCAAAGTCCTGGTAATACATATCAACTGGCGGACTTGCTGTTCCGTATAACTGTCTGTAAGGCATTCCAGATTCAGCTATGCCAACAAGCAGTGCAAAACAAGTGCCATCACTATACCATGAATCATACAGGAATTCTTTTATCTGTGTTGCATTATTTCTAGACTTATCAGTAGATAATCCAGCATAATCCAATGTATCCCACGAACCATCGTAATTACTGTATATCCAGTCAGTCGTGACTATCTTTGTAGGCATACCCTTTTCGAACAACCATCTTTCCAGTGGCTTTAACGCCTGCTCCATATCAGGTGGCGTAACAATCACAACGTCATAGAACTTCGGTTCAGTTGGGTACGTACTGTACGTTGCAAACGAAGCTACCGAAGCTGGTGGCGTATAGCATATATCCACTTCCCAGTCATTATAGACACTGCTGCTAACGTGGTCATACCAGATTTCGTGAGCTACAATACTTCTTATTTCAGGGCGTTTTACATACCTGTCAGGCTCAAAATTAAACGAAAACGAAACATTTTCCACAAGATACAAGCTGTCATTCACAGGATTGTATAATAATGGCGCAACCACTATACTCACAACAGGAATACCATCCAACTTGCCGTGTTCTATGATTTTGACCGGACTCTCAGGATACAAAGCATCTGTCTCATAGATATCAGGATTCTGTGGAACCCAGGGCGGTGGCGGTTCGTTAAACGTAACCGACGGCTGAAGCGGGTAGATATCATACGTCCCACTATATGCCTGTTTATCTAACGAAACCACATTTATACTCCCTACCTTTTGTCCATTTGGGATTATAAACAACAGCGAATGCGCTGGCAACTCAGGGTCGCCAGGGTTTCCAATCGGCAGCATCGTCTCTGCCGTCACTCTGTCATACCCATTCTCAGGTTCAAACGTAAACTGAGATTCATTGTACGACAGATTGTATGTGCTTGCTATTGCAAAACATATCAGCAGCAAGATAGACCATATTACTTTCATATTACCCTCCTATGATGTACTAATCTACCGATATCTCAACAAAAAATATTTCGGTATTATCCTGCCCAGCTGGATCAATTTCCAGATACCGTTGAAGACTATTCCGATGCTGTTAGTGGAGATTGCTGATTTCGGGGACGGGAAACCATACATATCTATGAGATAACTCTTTGGGTTTTTCCAATCACTGTCAGGAGACTTTGACGTGTAATTCAATGTTGAGTTTTCCTCATCCCACAATAAATGTAGTGTCTCAGATAGATCCGCAGTTATGTAAGGCCGCGCCGATATTCCTGCTGTAGCATATACTCTCAAAGATGTTTCCCAGTCTGAAGTCGGTATTTTATACGTATAGAAGATGTCTCTTTCCTGTGTCCAAACTACATGGATGGTGCTCTGGCAATCAACGGCGATTGAAGGATCGATTTGGTCCTGGAGGAAACCCGTTGTGCGATAGATATATTGGGGTTGCGAGAATGTGCCACTGCCAGCATTGGTTGTATATACTATCAAATCATTGCTTGTGTCTGTTTTTGCTTCTTCCCATACCATGTGTGCGTTGCCGTTGGGGTCTGTATCGATCTGTGGAGCACCACGCGAAGAAGTTACTCCTTTTGAAATCTCAGTGGGCATAGACCATGAGCCATTATTGGCCTTATTGATGTAGAAAACTGGTTCATTTGTTGCTAAGTACTCTTGCCATACTATATGAACATTGCCATTATCGTCTACTGCTATATCAGAACAGCACGATATCCCATAGATTGATATGATTTCTGGTTCAGTCCAGGTACCTCCAAGAGTCTTTTTGGTATACAGCACTTCATCCCACAATTCATGATCAGTATTACGCCAGATGAGATGGATTGTGTTGTGTTTATCTATTTCGATATCAGGAAATTGTGCTGCCCATGGTTCAAATATTTTTTCAGGTTCTGACCAATCGCCAGCTGGAGGGCGTGTCGCCATATAGATGAACAGGCTTTCTTTTGTTATAAACTGCTCATCCCAGACGACATAGAAATAACCTCTCGAGTCTGCTGCGATTGCGGGATGCTCAGAGTATCCGCGTGTGTTTGAGATATTGACAAGGTCAATCTCCTCATCAGTGTTCTTCCGACAGGTCAGGAGTATTGCTACAGAACACAATCGCAACAGGAGATATTTGCTTTTCTTCTTCATAACACCTCCTTCCACTTTGTAGAAGTATTTTGTATGTCTTTTGCATCACCTCCTTTCTGCTAAGTTGGCTTCAATAGTGCTCCCCAGGTATAAAATAGGGAGACTTATAGCTGCAAGCTTGTGCTGCCAGTCTGGCCGTGCCTCACGCTCTAGTATTGCATCGGCAATGAGGAAGCTCGCAACTACTAATGGTATACCCTTCCACACGTCGCCATTATAGAGTTGACCACCACCAGGGATAGTTAGACATGAAATGTTGAGGAAGATGCGATCCAGAGTTTCATTGTTCTGAATAAATTCTGGTTTGGTACCAAGCGGGTTGAATTTGCTTTGAATCCACCAGATACCCAGGGGCCAATCAGAATTGGTAACGGTTATGTCTAATTCGACTATACCTAAGTCAAGACCAAAACTTTTCGGTTCATCAAACAAGAAATTCCTTTCTCCTGCGAGCCTAAACCCCTGGCGATAGGATAACACATCAAAAGCTTTAGCCTCGAAACCCAATGACGTTCTATGGTAATCAAATTCACTTCTGAGGTCAAATTTACGTTCTACGGTAAGCTGGAACGCAAGCCAACGGTTCACTTTTTTCAATACACTGTTCTTCTTACTTATTACGTCGGCAAAATCAGTGATGGATTGCGCAATGCCAATACGACCTGTTAAAGGAAGTTCTGCTGAACTACCGTCATACTCTATATCAGGTCCTAAATGAAGTAAGGATGCACCAACTGAGAAGCCAAATGGAGATTTGAATAATATCCCACCGTCAAAGGCAAATGAACGAGCTGAACCTGGTTCAGTCCAATCTAAAGTATCAAGTACCCACCGGGGATAGAAGAATTCATAAATATACTTCGCAGAGATGCCAAGGCTAATATAATTTGTGATTTTTCTGCCATAGCTTATGGACAAAGCATAATCATAGGGATAATAGGTTCCCGGATAGGTACCGTCAAAATTGCGAACATTAACTTCTCCTAGACTCAAATAGTGCATACTTATGCCGACACTTTGTTTAGCATCGAGGGGCACAGCTGATGCCCAATAGATTAACCTAAAGTCAGCAAGGTAATAAGGGTCGAGTTCACTGCGCTCTTGCTGACCCAAGATCTGATAGGGCAATTCAGCAAAAATCCACTGCATTCCTTTCGCTATTCCTAGTGGTGGTGATAGATTCATGGCAAGCACTTGAGGTCGATTGATAAACGCAAGCCCTGCTGGATTATAATAGCAAGCTGATGCATCATCAGCGATCGCAGCAAAAGATTGTCCCAAACCAATAGCTCGAGCACCAGGTGTGATGGATAGGAATGTCGCCCCGTGACTGAGGCCGACAACAAACAGGAAAACAAAGGTGATATTTTTGACCATATTCCCTCCTTCCGATGTTTTCTAAATGGCATAGATTACGCTGTAAAGAGCAATCTCGCAGGTTGAAAAAATCGAAATTTATTAACTTATTCACATGTCTGAATTATAACAGTAGCATATTAAATGTCAATACTGCTTTTGCAGATTTGAGACTTTATTATGCTAACTGTCACACTAAACTTTTGGCAATTGGCCTGTGCTTGAGACCAGTTTTTCAAAAAAATTTTAAAATGTGCGTAGGTTTTGACATTCCATATATTGGGGGTGTGTCTCTTATGAGACACAGCCCTCTCTACTACTATCTCCGTAATCTGGATTTAATCACTCTCATCGAATGCGAAACATCATCTCAGCAGTGTTATTTTTTCGACTTTCTCACATCCATCGGCAATGAGATGCACAAAATAGACACCTGATGTCCAATTCTCTGACCTGACTACGACATCATTGACACCAACCTTTACCTTGCTGTCAAAGACATTTTCGACCAATCTACCCGTAATGTCATAGATTTTCACCACAACGTGCCGCTCATCAGGCGAACAGAATCTAATCTTCAAACCTCTGGTGGTTGGATTTGGGTATATATTTTCAAAATAGAAAGTTCCCGTCGTCATCTCACTAGTTGCTTGCGGACCACTGCCACCCGGAGTAGGTGGACCAGCACTTGTGATTATGTCTCGTATCAAATAGTACTCATCATCAATTTTCTCAGTCCATACAGCGAGGACGTTATCGTCTGTGACCATTACACCTTGCGGAAAAGATGAAATGTCAGCTGTATTCGATAGATTTGATGGATCTGACCAGCCTTCATCAGTCTTTCTTGAAAATA
>LJNI01000114.1 GCA_001303225.1 candidate division TA06 bacterium DG_78
TTCGCAGTCGATCTGGTCTGTCGCGCTTTCGTCTTCACCAGCAAATGCTGACACTTCATAGAGTTGTGCTGGTTCATCGGCATCATACGTTGTTGTCGTTGCTTCATCAATAGTATCGACGAGCACACCATCTCGATAAATATAGTAACCATCAGCATCGGTAACTTCATCCCAGGTTAACCTCAAGGTTGCTCCATTGTCAAGCACCTGAATAGTTACATCTGGTGTTACGAGAGTTATTTCTTCTTCACAGCCGACAAAAACGAGAAGGGCTGCTAATGCAATTGATAAGCCAAGAATTCTCTTCATGTTTCCTCCTTACTTCTGTACTGGAGCTGGTGCTGGTTTTGGTTGTGGTTTTGGAGCAACCATTCCACCTTTGTGGAATTTTTCTATGTGGCCATTGTAGATAGTCGTCAGAGAATCTAGTGCAGTATGGAGATTTGCGACATCGGTCTTTAAGGTCTCAATCTCGTTCATCAGTTCTGTCTTGACGCCTTCGAGCTGTTCAGTTGTGACTCCTACCATACCTTCTGGTGGTTGACAGCCGATTACCACTAATGCAACTAGGGCAATCAGTGCTATTGTGATTTTCCTCATTATTCCTCCTTTGTTTCCTTATATTGGATGAACATTCCATCCATCATCCAATCTGTTCGCTGAACACCCTATAGGGTGCAGCACAAGTATTAAAATTATGTAAACCTGGGCCTAAGTGGAATCGAACCACTCACCTCACGCTTATCAGGCGTGCGCTCTAACCAACTGAGCTATAGGCCCTTTCCCTTGATGTATTAGGGGAATACAGATATTAAAGACCATTTCCCAAGTATTCTTGAGACCATACATAGAATTTTAATTCTGCAATTATAGTGAATAGGCACCAAATGTCAAGTCCCTATATGAGGATTTCTGGGAAACCCAGAAATCTGAGATTACAGTGATTGGATAAGATTACGGTGATTAAATAATAATTACAGTGATTATCATTTTTCAGAAATCAAGGGTAATACCTATTTTTTACGTACTCAAGCCATTGTTGTCGCTCGATTTCATTTCTCTCAATCACAGATTTCTGGGCATTATAGATAGAGCCTAAATAGAAACGCTGAAATAAGAAGGTGAAAACGAGTGCTGCATCAACATATTTTTTTTGTTTCATTGCATTATAAATGAGATACCCAGAACCACAATTGAGGAGAAAATCCATGACACCGAGTTTGATATTTCCAGCATATATTTCGCCAGCCCCTGGACAGACGAATGACAAGAGTGTCGCTGTTTCTTTTGACTTTTTTGGTTTTCGCATGTATGAAACTATTTCTTGTGCTAATGCTTGATTACCATTTTCCAAAAAAAGAGTACGGGCATCGTCGTATTGACCATTGAGTAGATACACAAAACCGAGCAAATCTTTTTCTTCTGTCTTGGCGAGTAATGTACGCGCCTGATAATAATCACCCTTCTTAATATAGTAGTGTGCCAGACTTTTGTTTATTTCGTGCGTACGTTCTGGGAAATCATTTTTCATCAGTTGTAATTCCTGGATGCCTCGACTATCACCATTGTTGAGCAGTGAAGTGGCAAAATTGAATCGTGCTTCTGGCTTATTTTTTAATTTAGGATAAAAGAAAAATATCCTTTTATATTCAATTTGTGCAAGATCATAGTAACCATGTGTATAGAGCGAATCAGCAAGAGAAAATTGAGAAAAGAGAAGAAGTGCGATCATTAATTATTATGAGTTGATATACGTTCTTCTATTTTTCCCAAATATTTTATGTTTTCGTAATCGTTATAGTTGTATACTGCATTGATACCACCGTAAATATTCCCCGCATAAAATAAGATTGCGGCACCGAGTGAAATCCCAAATTTTATATCTTCTTCTTGCTGGTAATAATGGTAAGCAAGAAGCGATGATAAGCCGACAACAAAAAATGAAAAGATACCATCACCAACCCTGCCACAGTAGAAATGACCACCACCTGGGAATAGTGAAAAAAAAGCTCCGAGAGATGGTTTTTTGTATACAGGCATTTCCTCAGGTAGGAGAATATAATTGCCAGCTTCGCTAAACTTGAATTCATGAGCGTAACTGAGACCAATTATTCTTTCAGCATCATTCTTGTATGGAATACCAACCCGGCTGAGGTAGGTACGCGACGAATCATACTGAGCACTAAGAAAATATATCCACCCCTTTGTATAACTTCGCTTCGTTTCATCAGTAATCTTTTCTGATTCCTTTACTGCCTCACCAAATCTCTGTAAATGTACCAAACAATCAACAATTTTCTCAGGTACATCTTCTCCAATTATATCTGCTAAAAATAGGTATCGCCGATACTCAACCAGGGCTTCAGCGTAATCATGCTCTCCATAGAGGTAATCAGCAAATTCTAAGATTTTATTCGATTCAAAAAGCTCAGTTTGTAGGAGTACAAATGTTACAATGAGATACATTGATTCTTATCTGTGTTCTTGTGTACTATCTTTGATGGGACATTTTTCAAAGATATAGTTATTCTCTACGGGATCGTAAATCTTGTTGTTTCGTACGCCATGATAGTATGTATGTATATGCTCACCAGACCAGACATTACATCGCATAAATCGGTCTGCTCCCATGAGCGACCCCCACAGGAGACCATATGTATCAATTGCCTCTTTGGCAAATTGAGAACAGGACGGTGAAAAGTTACAGACATCACCCTGTGATGGCGAGATACATTTCTGGTAGAGATGTATCGCTGTACTCAATACTATCTTAACTGGATTCGTCTCCCTTGGAGCCTGAGTAAGTAGTAATATTGCAAACACTATACTCACAAGACATTGTAGATATATTCAACAGAAAATCAAGTGATTTATGTGAAACAGGAACATCAAGTAGCAAAAAGCAGTCTATCAATGCTCGATTTGTTGACTTATGGTAAATTTTGGCTATAATAGAGAGGAACGAAAGGAGTTTAGAAATGGCGTTACTCGAAATTAGGTGGCATGGCAGAGGAGGTCAGGGCGCTAAGACTGCCGCCTTACTCTTTGGCGATGCTGCTGTTGAAACAGGTAAATATATCCAAGCATTCCCAGAGTATGGACCGGAAAGGATGGGTGCACCGGTCTTTGCATTTAATCGCATTTCTGATGAACCAATACTGCAACACTGTGGGATTAAAACACCTCAGATTGTAGTTGTATTAGACACAACACTCATGGAAACAGTTGATGTAACTGAGGGTTTGCCAAAGGATGGAGTCGTATTGGTAAATACACAAAAGAATGCAGGTGAGATTAAGCAAGAGTTGAAATTAACTACGCAGAAGGTCTATGTTGTTGATGCGAGTAAGATTTCAAAAGACATTTTAAAACGTGATCTACCCAACACTCCAATGCTCGGTGCATTAATAAAGGCAAGCAAATTACTTGATTTTAAGGCAATGCTCGAGTCGGTGAAACATCGATTAGAACATAAATTTCCTAATCGTCCTGATGTTGTTGATGGTAATATAAAGGCAATTAAGCGAGCGTATGAGGAGGTGGGAGAATGAAGAAAGAGAAAAAAGGCTGGAAAGATTTACCCATTGGTCTTGTTTTAGAAGCAGGTTCCAGTAAGGAATTTGAAACTGGTGATTGGCGCAGTGAAAAGCCAATCTGGGATTCAGAGAAGTGTACACACTGTTTACTCTGCTGGGTGTATTGTCCTGATTCATCTATTATTGTTAAGGATGGTAAGGTTCAGGGTATTGACTACAGATATTGTAAAGGCTGTGGAATTTGTGCTGAAGAATGTCCACCAAAGGTGCAGGCAATCAAAATGGTAAGGGAGGAAAAATGATCGTTGCGAGAACAGGAAACGAAGCAATGGCTGAGGCAATGCGCCAGATTAATCCTGATGTAGTTGCCGCATACCCAATTACACCCGCGACCGAGGTGGTGCAACTATTTTCAAAATTTGTCCATGATGGTGATGTTGACACAGAATTTGTACCCGCAGAAAGTGAACATTCAGCGATAAGTGCCTGTGTGGGTGCTTCAGCTGCTGGCGCCAGGGTGATGACCTCAACCGCGTCTCAGGGTCTTGCCTTGATGCATGAGATTCTTTTTATCGCGGCTGGTTTGCGTGTACCCATTGTCATATGTCTTGTTAACCGTTCTTTGTCAAGCCCAATCAATATTCACTGTGACCATTCAGATACTTTGGCATCGCGAGATTCTGGTTGGCTACAGATTTACACAGAAAATGCTCAAGAGGCATACGACACGACGATTCAATTGGTAAAAGTCGCAGAACAAGCATTATTACCAGGGATTGTTTCGACCGATGCCTTTATTATAAGCCATGGTATGGAGCGTGTTGAACTGGTAGACGATAATGAAGTCCCAAAATTCTTGGGTGAGAGAAAATTAAATTATTCTTTACTTGATGTTGATAATCCAGTCACCTTGGGTGCTCTCGATCTGCAGGATTTTTTCTTTGAACACAAACGTTCTGAGATTGATGCGATGGACCATGTATTACCAATTATCGAAAGAGTGCAAAAAGAATATGGTGATAAGTTTGGGAGATATTATTCGACTGTTGATGAGTATAAAATGGACGATGCCGAAGTAGTAATAATTGCTATGGGTTCAACTGGTGGTACGGCAAAGGTAGCAGTTGAGAGACTAAGGGAGAAAGGTAAAAAGGTTGGCCTTGTGCGTGCAAGGGTTTACCGACCATTTCCTAAAGATGCAATGCTAAAAGCAGTTACTAAAGCAAAGGTTATAGGAATTATGGACCGCGCAGATACATTATCCACACTTGGTGGCCACCTCTATAATGATGTTCGTTCCATACTATATGATACAGCAACTCGACCATTACTTAAAAATTATATATATGGTCTTGGTGGAAGAGATATAAGCATTGAAGAAATCGAAGCGATATATGATGAGCTTTTCAATATTAAGAAATCGGGTAAGGTTGATAAAAATATTGTGTACTACGGAGTAAGGGGGGAATGATGGCATCACTTAAACAACTTGCAGCTCAAGAAGAGAAATTTGCTGGTGGTCACCGTGGTTGTGCAGGATGTGGAGCATCGATCATTGCACGACAAGTGCTCATGGCAGCAGAAAATCCTGTTGTGGTTGGCGCGGCTACTGGTTGCTTAGAGGTCTTTTCAACAATTTATCCTTATTCGGCATGGGAAGTTCCCTATGTTCACAATGCCTTTGAAAATGTCGCCGCAACAATGGCAGGGGTTGAATCAGCATATAAGGCGCTAAAGAAAAAGGGTAAGATTAAAAAAGACCTCAGATTTATTGCATTTGGTGGCGATGGAGGAACCTATGATATCGGTCTCCAGGCATTGTCAGGCATGATCGAACGCAGGCATCGGGTACTCTACGTCTGTTATAATAATGAGGCATACATGAATACTGGTATTCAACGGTCATCCGCAACACCGCGTGGTGCTCATACTACAACATCACCAGCTGGGAAGGTTATTCCGGGTAAATTGCAGCTCAGAAAAAATCTTACTGAGATTATTATTGCCCATGAACCTGCCTATGCTGCTCAAGCAACATTTGGCTATTGGAATGATCTGGTTACAAAAGTGAGAAAGGCATTGGCTGTTGAGGGGCCTTCGTTTATTAATATATATGCACCATGTCGTCTTGGCTGGGCATATGCGCCAGAAAAGACAGTTAAAGTTTCAAAGATGGCAGTCGAGACATGCATCTGGCCTTTATACGAATATCAGGATGGTCAGTATCGCATTACGGTCAAGCCGAAAGAGAAAAAACCAATAACTGAATTTATCAACTCACAGGGCAGATTTGAACACTTATTCAAATGGAAAGATGACGTACCGATACGAGAATACCAAGAAGAAATCGATTTTATCTGGAATAGATTGTTAAAGCGGACTGAATCACAGTAACGAAGACAAACACATAAGGTACAAACAAAAATTAATGTTCCATGTAAATTTATATTACTAGCTGTAGAATCTGTGTAATGATTAAGGTTGTCTTTTTTGACCTTGACGGCACCTTATATGAAAGCGAGGTAATAAGAAAAAAGTTTGCCGAGGCGGCTTATACAACACTAGCAGAGCTCAAAAATATCTCTGTCGCAGATGCACAGATACTCATCGAGACACGAAGAGATGAGTTGCAAAAGAAACAGGGGTTTCCTGCTCCGTATACCCTGACATTAGTTTCCTATGGACTTCCCATTGAAATGTGGCACAAGCACAACATAACATTTTTTGATCCGCGTGACTACCTTAAAAAAGATCCGATGCTCAAAAAGGTTATGCAGAGATTAAAGACCAATTACAAATTAGCAATTCTCACCAATAATAATGATACACAGAGTGAGCGTATCCTTAAGGCACTCGGTGTTGAAGGACTCTTTGATAGAGTCTTCACCTACAATACCTTTAAAATCCTCAAACCAGATCCGGAATTCTTTAAACAAGCAGCACGAGCATTAGACGTCAAACCGAACGAATGTCTCGTTGTTGGCGACCGCTATCACGTGGATTTGGATCCAGCAAAGCAGCTGGGTATGAGCATTTATGAGGTCAATGGCCCGGAAGATATTTATCATCTACCAGACTCATTATAGCGATGGGGTCAGAAAAAGTAGTTATACAGCGCTAAGCGTTCGGACTCCTTGAATAGTTAAAAAAATTCCTGCAACATTTGGCGTGCCCGCAGGGCATAAATTGATGCTGGGTCTTTAATAATTAAATTTTCTAAAATTTTCTGAGCTTCTTTTTTGGTTCCCAGTTTCAAATGTATTTCTGCGAGGAGAAGAAACACAGTATCGATTGTATGTTCAGGAAATGAATTGTTGAGTTCCTGGAGGGCAGACAGTGCTAATGCTAATTCGCCCTGTGCATAATAGAGATGGGCTAAGTAGTAGTAGGCATATGCACCAACCGTCGTCTTTAACAAAAGCCCTAAGCTATCACCTGCCCTCTCGAATTGTTCAGTTTCCACAAGGCCGATAGAATACGTCAATCTTTTTAATAAAACCGTATCTTTCCGTGTCTGTTCGATGAGGTATATTCGTTCGAGCGCATCATTAGCGATTTCTGACCGTGGGAATCGTCCGATCAACTTTAAATACTCTTCTCGTGCCGCGACGATCCTGCCTGCGAAAAAATAGTTATTGGCAAGAACATACATGAGGAGTGGTTGTTCTGCGTGCGTGAACTCGGTTTCGTACTTTTCTAAAAGCATGATGCCATTGTCAAATTCATCTCTCTGGAGATACCGTTTATTGAGTTCGATAACTGTTACAATATTTGGATTCTGTTCAAGGAGCGACTCCAAACTATCTGTTGTAGTATCTAATCGTAAAACTAAGAGTAAATAGAACAGAATCATTTTTTTTCTAACAGAGCCTTGAAATATTCTCTTATGTAAAACTCGTATTC
>LJNI01000115.1 GCA_001303225.1 candidate division TA06 bacterium DG_78
AAAAGTAATCATTACCTATATTCCGTCTGATACCATAGAACTCGGTAGTCAATTCCCCGAGTTCACGGTGACCATTTATAATATTGCTGCTGAACGAGTACGCGTCCTCAATACTGAACCCGATGAAATAGACCGATATTCAAGAAGAGCATTCTGGAATTTAAAAAATGATAAGGGCGATGAAGTTGTCAGTGGAACATACCTCTACATTATTGAAACCCACGGCGATAAGGTAGAGAGAAACAAAGGGAGAATGACAGTCATCCGGTGAAATCTTCATATTTAAGAAATATCAGTATAATTGCAACTGTTTTTATTTTTCTCATCCTCTTTCTCGCGCTTGCCAACTTGTACATAAGCATTCAACTGAGAGATGAATTCCTCAACTACGATCGGAGTAAAATTGTTTCAATTGCAAAACTGTGCGCACATTATCTCACAACCTACAAAAATCAGAGTGAACGTAACTATTTGTTCAGAAACCTCAGTAATGCCTTTACTGTAGACCATCTCATAATCAGTGATACCCTCGGAAATAAAATCTTCGATTCCCGGTCAATCCTTGTAGATCTTAATTTCTCAAGTAGAAAGATTGATTATAGTCTTTTCTTTGAAACGTTACCTGGTGCCGATGAAATGGTACAGGCGGGCGATAACTTCATATTTCACAATGGTACGCCTCCGTTCTATCTCTATATTTCTCTGAGCCCTGCATATTCAGCAGTGTTTGGTAATATCTTTAAATGGCATGTATTTTATATCACCCTTTCGCTCATTTTCGTGGGTTTTTTAGGAATCTTTCTGATTCGTAATCTCTTTTTACCGATGCGCTATGTCGCCAATGTCGCCAGAGAATTGGGAGTCGAATTGAAAAAGGAAGATTTCGTTTCAGAAACGTTTAACGAAATATTTAAAAAAATGAAATTAAAAGAAGAAATGCTCGTCGAATTTTCAGGCTATATTGCTCATGAATTTAGAAATTCGCTTGCTGCAATCATTGGCTTGGCACACTTAGTCGAGAAAAGGAAGAAACCTGCATCAGATATTATTAAAGAATGTCGCACAATGGAAGAGTTGATTGCTCGTCTCCTTGAATATTCACGACCAGTAGAACTCGTCGTATCACCCGTCGATGTACGACAGCTCATTGACGATGCAGTAGCAAGAGTTTCATTACCAGAGCGGATACAGATAAAGAAAAAAATTGCAAAGCATCTACCAACGATACACGGCGATTACGACCTCCTCCACGCAGCACTTATCAATCTCCTTAAAAACAGTATCGAAGCAATCGAGGATAAAGGTACTATTACAGTAGACATACATTTCGACGAGGACATACTCTCTATTGCAATTACTGACAACGGTTGCGGATTAGATGCACAAGAACTAGAGAAGGTCTTCAGTCCCTTCTATTCGAAAAAAGAATCAGGAATGGGTCTCGGTCTTGCCTATGTGAAAAAAATTGTGGAGATACATAACGGAAGAATCGAGGTCAATAGTAAGAAGGGCCAGGGAACAACATTTACTCTGAAGCTTCCGCGTGAACACTAGCCCCGATTATTCACACAAAATTATTGTTACAAACAAATCTTCTTTGACATTACACATTCCGATGCAATGTAAATCAAGAAAAAAACAGAGTATTAAATTTCGATACTATAAGCAGTCATTCAAAATCCATTTAGCAATTGTCTTTGAGTAAAATTGGACAAAATGAATAAGAATAATCGGGGCTAGGTGTTCACATCTACAGAATCATCAGTCTTGACCTCACAGAAAATTTGGCTATAGTTAGACATCGGAGACTCATGGAACAGTTCCTAAAAAACACTATCGATAGTCTCAAAGTGCATCGTGTTGCGTATGGCGACGTGAGGATTGTAGAACAAGAGTCTGAATCGATCGTCGTGAAGAACAGCGTTGTTGAAGCAATTACCCATTCGACGAGTATTGGGTTTGGAGTCAGGGTGCTGAAAGACTCCGCGTGGGGGTTTTCTTCATCAAACATCATGGAGAAAAATGAAGCAGATATCGTAACCAAAAACGCCCTCAGCATTGCTCGAGCATCAGCACGTGTCAAATTGGGAAACGTTTCACTTGCTACAGTATCGCCACAGAGAGGAACGTACCAAACAAAGATCGAAATCGACCCTCTGAGCGTTTCACTCAATGACAAAATCGAGTTACTCCTCGCCTGCGATACTATAATGCGGAAAGAGAAAAAAATAAAGGTGAGGTCGGCATTCTTACGCTGTAGTAAAACTAAAACTCACTTCGCCTCAACCGATGACTCGCTCATTAGCCAGGAGAGGGTAATAACAGGTGGTGGGCTCAATGTTTATGCACTGCACAGTGGTGAGCTACAGTCGAGGTCGTACAGTGACTATGGACAGTCCGGATATGAATTCATTACTGCACTCGACTTCACGAGTAATGCCTCTCGAATCACTAACGAGGTGGTCACGCTCCTCAAGGCAAAACCTTGTCCCGAGATGAAAACAACAGTCATCCTCGATGCAGATCAAATGGTACTACAGGTACATGAATCCTGTGGTCATCCAGCTGAACTCGACCGGGTATTAGGTACTGAGGCATCATATGCAGGCACGAGTTTTCTGACCTTAGAGAAATTGAATAACTTTGTGTACGGATCTGACAAAGTGAATATCGTCGCTGATGCCACAGTCCCTGGTGGACTCGGTACATTCGGTTGGGATGATGAAGGTGTTCCAGGCCAGCGCGTTTATTTGGTAAAAGAAGGTCGTTTTGTCGGATATCTCACGTCGCGGGAAACCGCATGTACCATAAAGACGCAGTCGGGTGGAGCAATGCGGGCTGATGGTTGGAACAGAATTCCCCTCATACGAATGACAAATATTAACTTAGAACCCGGTAACCAGAAACTCGAAGAAATCATTGCAGAGACAAAAGAAGGTGTTTTTATGTCGACGAACAAATCATGGTCCATAGATGACAAACGGCTCAATTTTCAATTTGGCTGCGAGTTTGCCAGGGGGATAAAGAACGGAAAATTTACACATGTATACAAAAATCCAACCTACGCAGGGATCACACCGCAATTCTGGAAGAGTTGCGATGCCATAGCTGACAAAGATTCCTGGCATCTGTTTGGAGTACACAATTGTGGCAAAGGTGAACCAGGACAAATCGCTGTAGTTGGACATGGCACAGCTCCGACACGATTCAAGAATGTTCAAATTGGTATTGTACGGTAATAAGGAGTATCAAAACTTGTTTTCATTACGTTTAGGAATAAAGGTAGTTTTCTGCTTTATTTTTTTATCCAGCTGTGCCTACTTTAACACAGTGTACAATGCCAAAAATTACTACCGAGAAGGAAAAAAATCTGTATTACATGATACTTTAAAGGTTGACTCGGAATTTTTTGATAAAGCCATAGAAAAGGCAACCTTAACCATTGTGAAGCATCCTGAGTGTCGCTGGGTCGATGATGTGCTCTTCATCATGGGCGCATCATATTACTACAAAGGTGACTACAAGAGGGCTCTTGAAAAACTTGATTTTCTCCTGGCAAATTACCCAGAATCTCACTTCTACGATGACGGCTTGTACTACAAAGGACTCGCCTATTACAAGCAGCAAAAATATGGCTCAGCAATCATATCGCTGAGAGAAGCGATGGAGTCGAAGCCATACAGAAAAAAGGTAATGAGTGCACTTTCGTACGTCTACTACCGAGACGGTAACTATGCATCATTAACTGATATTACCCAACAGCTATTACAGGAATCATTAAATCTCTCAAGGAAAAGGGATGTATATCGTCTCTTAGCAGAAGCACAATTCGTACAAAATTTATATTCTGATGCTCTCGAGTCGTATAACAGACTCCTCGACATCACGAGGATCGAGGAAGACAAACGGACATTAAAACTGAAGATTGCAGAGATCTATCTGGAACTCGGTGAATATGAATTGTGTAGAGACTTCTTGGCAGGTGAAGATGATGTTGAATTCAAAACTCTCCTTGGCGATCTCAATGTGGAAATTGGTGAAATTGAAAAAGCAAAAGAGGTGTATGTTGAGGCAGCCCAGAGTCATTTAACGGATTTCGCTGCTGAAGCGTACTACAAGTTAGCTCAATTGTACGAAAATGAAGATAGCCTTGAATTAGCAATTGCATATTACGATTCTTCGACCATGCGTTCACCATACAGTGATTATGGTGCTGAGGCACAGAAGAAAACCGATGTATTAAATAGAATTCTCACGTTGAGTAATGAGATTGAAAACGTGGACCGTGCCCAATTTCTCCTTGCTGAAATTTATTTTGTTGATCTCGGTGAACCTGAAAAGGCAATCGAAGGATACCAGAATGTTTATGAAAATTACCCCCAGAGTGTATGGGCACCAAAGGCGTTGTATGCGCAACTCTGGATTACCAAAAATATTATTGAAGATGATAGTGTTGCTTATCTTCTTGCTCAGAATCTGCTGATAAAATATCCAAATACAGAATATGCAATGAGTACTCAGAAAATGTTACACGATAATCTCGTTACGCCAGATTCAATTGTTGAGCCAGAACAAAAACAAGAGTTGCACGAATGATACGATCACTTTCAATAATAAAGAAAACGTGGTTCAGTAAGAATACTTTTGGATTAGAATTCTCGCTACCTGGAATAAAACCACGTCCCGGTCAGTTCTTTCAGGTCAGAGTGAACGACAGCATGGATCCCTTTCTCAACCGGCCAATTAGCATTGCATCGTATTCTGGAAATCGCTTGCTCTTGATTATCAAAATTATTGGAAAGGGAACGAACATACTCAGTAAAAGGAGAGAGCGTGAGCAGGTAACATTATTCGGGCCATATGGTAAAGGTATCGTACCGAAGCGGCAAAAGAGTATACTCCTCGCCGGAGGCATTGGCGTAGCACCACTTCATTTTCTGGCACAAATGCACTATAAACGCAAGATACCTTTCACCTTTCTCTATGGAGCAAAGACATACGATGAAATAATTCTCAAAGCGTCCATTAAGCATATGGCGAACAGATCAATTTTTGTAACGGAATACGGTAGTGGTCGAAGGGGAACAGTTGTGTCAGCAGTGAAAGGTATGGACCTCAGCGATTACGCTATTGTATATGCCTGTGGTCCTCAAGCAATGCTCATTGCCTTACAACAATTGCACCTTCCCCTGCCCGTTTATGCCTTCTGTGAAGATTTTCTCGGCTGTGGCTGTGGATTATGTCTTGGCTGCGCCATTATGTATAATGGTACATACAAAAGAATCTGTGAAGACGGGCCAGTATTTGAACTCGAAAGGATACATTTTGAAAATTAAGTTATTTGGCACACATCTCAAAAATCGTGTTCTTCTTGCGTCGGGAGTCTTTGGGTTTGGCCTTAAATTTAAGCGGGTAACGAATAGCGTTGGTGCAATTTTCACAAAGGGCATTACTGCCCAGCCAAGGAAAGGCAATCCGCCGCCTCGAATATATGAAACATCCAGTGGTATGATCAACTGGGTCGGTTTAGAAAATCCAGGCGTGGAGTATTTTTGTACAAACATTATACCTCAATTAAAAAAATTGAAAACCAGAATCTTCGTGAACATAGCGGGATTCACCATGGATGAATATGAACATAGTGTCGAACGAATCGGCGACACAGTCGATGGTTTCGAATTGAATATCTCATGTCCCAATGTGAAAGAAGGAGGTATTGCATTTGGCCAAAACGCAAAGATGGCATCAATGGTCGTTGCAAGAGCACGAAAGAAAACACGGCTGCCACTCATTGTAAAACTAACGCCAAATTTTTGTGACCCGCTCGTTATCGCAAAGGCATGCGTTGAGGCTGGTGCAGATGGTATTTCACTCATAAATACTGTTTACGCCACGGCATATGACATTAAAAAGAGAAAACCGCTGATCACTGGTGGACTCTCTGGCCCAGCAATCAAACCATTCGCCCTCTACTGTGTCAATCGTGTACGAAACGTCGGCGTGCCGATTATCGGCATGGGAGGTATCGTATCAGGACAAGATGCATATGAATTTCTCCTCGCTGGTGCCTCTGCTGTCGCAGTAGGCTCAGTAGTCTTGCGTGACCCATATGCTCCGCTCAGAATAATCAAAGAATTGAAAAAATTCATTTATCAGGAAACAAAACATGCAAGGTAGGCTAAGATTTTTCCAGCCTCCACACCTATATACGTACAAGGAGGGTCTATGAATGAACGTTTGATCGTTCCGCTTGACCTCAAGGATTATGTAGTAATTAAGGTCATGATTGAACAATTAAAGGGATTAGTTACGTTTTACAAAATTGGATCAATACCCTTCACCTATTTTGGCCCGGAACTCATCAGATTTCTCAAGAGCAAAGGATATAAGGTAATGCTGGATTTGAAATACCACGATATCCCGAACACTGTTGCTGGAGCATGTGAGGCTGCCACAGCACTGGGTGTAGATTTTTTAACACTCCATATCAGTGGTGGATTCTCAATGCTCGAGGCAGCAGTCAAAGCAGCAATCCTTGCTGCTGATAACGGTAATATACCAAAAACCAAATTATTGGGCATTACGGTTCTCACCAGTTTTGATGAAGCCTATTTTAAGGACCTCTATGGAACGATGCAGAGAACGCTCAATGATCAGGTTATTTTTCTTGCCGAGTTAGCGCGGAGCGCAGGGCTCGATGGCGTTGTTGCATCGCCAATGGAAATTACTGCGATTCGCAAAGCATGTGGTAAGGATCTCCTCATTGTCACACCAGGCATCAGACCTGCGCCAGAAAAAAGGGAAAAGATTGATGATCAGATTCGAACCATGACAGCTAAAGAGGCGATTAAAGCGGGTGCCGATTATATCGTCGTTGGCAGGCCAATCATCAAGGCTGCTAACCCTCGGGAAGCAACCAAGAAAATTATCAAGGAGATAGAGGATGGATACCGAGAAATTGCTTAAAGATTTACACGTTTTGCACGAGGGCCATTTTCTTTTAAACTCAGGGTTACACAGCAAATATTATTTTCAAAAATTCCGTATCCTCGAGAATCCAGAAGCTACAACACAGCTATGCACACATATTGCTGATAAGTACCGAGCAGAGAATGTTGAATGGGTCATTGGTCCTACGACCGGCGGGATCATCATTGCCTACGAAACTGCCCGGCAGCTCGATGTCTACTCTGGTTTTGCTGAAGAACGTGAAGGCAAGCGGATTGTAGGCCGCGGATTTGACATTAAAGGCAAGCGGGTACTTATTGTCGACGATGTAATGACAACCGGTACATCGATCATAGAAACCATCGATGCGGTGAAGG
>LJNI01000011.1 GCA_001303225.1 candidate division TA06 bacterium DG_78
CGTGCTTTGTATAGAGGTAGTATGTGGTATCGTAGTGCAGAGAATCAGAGCTTGTTTCGGGGAAAAATTGACACGTGCGATAATCACGCCATACTGGGGTTAAGTTTTTCTTCGGGATTACGTAGAATTTCACAAATGATGTATCCATTGCTTCGGAGAACACCACATAAAAATTTCTCCAACTATGCCCTTCTGAATAATCGATCACCCACGGTTCAATCGTATCCTTAATTGTGGACCCGGTAAATGTACTTGTCAATATACCTTTATTTCCTGCTTCGTCAAACATACATCCTGATACCTCATAAAGTACTGGAGACTGTATTTCAGTAACGGCAACTATTTCTGATGGAGAAAGGGAAGCATACAGCACTATGATCTTCAGTGTATCTCCATCACTAGCTATTGTAAAATTGTCGGGTTGTAAACTCAGCGTATCAATTTTTTCTGAAAAGACGAATTGTATCTGTCGGTTATTCAAGGAATTCACCTTCTGCAAGCGTGGCGATAATCGATCCTTTGATAGGGGTGGCTCCTTATGACCGCACACAATGATTGCGAGTACTACTATAAATACACATATGCAAGAAAATCTTGACACAGTTAATTTTACTTTTTTTTGTGAAAAAGTCAACACAACTGGGTGAGAGCTCTGAAAAAGTATTGTTCCTCTCAAGATTACCCCATCAGTTTAACGACTCACGGGGCAATCTCTGGGTGCGATTTAGTCTCGATGGTTTGTAAATTCAGGTTCCGGGATGAGAAATTTGCTATTACTCTTTTAGTAATTTCTCTATTTCTTTCTTCTTTTTCGCCTTCAGTATGTTCTTGAGGATATTGAGAGATAAAACCTTATAAGTATTCTGTAAAGTTTTATTTCCTGTGAGCATCTTCAAATGTTGTCTTACTATTTTAACATCTCCGCGTTCGAGCGGACCACTCAGTGCATTTTTTATTTTATAGTTTCTTATATTATATAGTGTCTCTTCAATGAGCGGTAAGACAACTGCACTCATATCATCTTCTTTCCAATCCATTCTTCGTGCCAACTCGTCAATAGCCGACACGAGGCCAACAATGAGATTTGACGAGAATACACCGAGAAGATGATACAGAGGCTTTTTGGATTTACTGATATTATGTAGAGTAAAATGCTCTTTTGAGAATATCCTTTTCGCAACCTGTTGCGCTTCCCTATCGCCCTGTGTAAATAATATGTAGTGCTTTCGAGGTGGAATTACAATTTTAGGGAAGGTTGCAAAGGGATGAATTGAACAGCGCAATATGTTCTTTGTCTTTGGAAATATTTCAGCTGGCAGTAGTCCGCTGAAATGATAAATGTATTTTTTGGTGTGGAGAAAGGGTTTTATTCTTTTATAGGCAGGTAAAATTTGGCCATCAGTCGTTGCGATGAAGAGCACGTCACTTCCCATACAAAGCTCACGGAGCGGAAGATTTTTATTTATGTGGAGCAACCTCAATGCATTTTTTTCATGTCGCTTGTTCGTATCATATACACCTACGATTCGATTATTTTTCTTGAGCAAATAAAAAAGTGTAGTACCAACCTTGCCACACCCAATAAGCCCTATTTTCATGACTTAGTATACGCCTAAATGGATTCTGCGTCAAGGCAATCTTATGAAAATTTCTAAAGTTTATACTGTTATCTGTGTACCACTCTGCGGTATATCAACAGCAATATTATTTGATGCAATTATGTGTTGTTGAAGTGCCATCGTTTCATCAATATCACCATGGATGAGGTACACATGCTTCAGTCTACCATTTTTAACCTTCTGCACATACTCCACTAGATCATTACCATCAGCATGGGCAGACAGACCACCCATAAAGTGAACCTGTGCCCGTACCACATATTCGCCATTGAATATGTGCACTTTTTCAGCACCCTCGAGAATATTTCGGCCAAGCGTACCACGTGCCTGGAATCCAGTAATAATGATCATATTTTTCCCATCTTCGATTGAGTGGATGAGATGATGGGTAACCCTGCCGCCTTCACACATTCCTGAAGCGGACATTATGATCATAGGCCCTTGCTGTTCGTTGAGCTTCTTTGATTCTTCTGCATCCCGGACATACTGTAGTCCTGGGAAATTGAATGGATCACTGTCAGCAAACATTTTATACGTCTCTTTATCATAACACTCTGGGTGATTTCTGAACACCTCAGTAACATCCGTCGCCATTGGACTATCAACATACACAGGAACATCCTTTAATGTTCCCTCTTCATAGAGATTCTTTAACATTGTAACGAGTATCTGGGTTCTCTCAACTGCAAAGGCTGGAATAATAATTTTACTCTGTTTCTCCTTCCCCTGTTCAATCAATCCCTTGAGTTCATCTGTCATTCCCGCAAATGATTTATGGATCCTTCCGCCATAGGTAGATTCAAGAATGAGATAATCAATATCACCTACAGCAACTGGATCTTTTATGATCGGCATATTCTCTCTGCCTAAGTCGCCACTGAAGAGAATCCGGTTTCCTTCGGCCTCAAGGAGAATAACCGAGGAACCAAGGATGTGCCCTGCATCATAGAATGTAACCTTTACCCCTCTCACTGGTTCAAATGTTTCTTCATAATTAATTTCAGAAAACAGAGTAACTGCCTCTTCAGCATCCTCGATTGAATAGAGTGGTTCTTTTATTGGAAGTCCCTTTTCCTTCTGTTTTTTATTGAGGTACTCAAAATCATTTTCTTGTATCTTTGCCGAATCTAAGAGTATGATTGTTGCAATATCTTTTGTTGCTGGCGTACAGTAGATAGAACCTAAAAACCCACGCTTCACCAAATTCGGTAAATTGCCAGAGTGATCTAAGTGGGCGTGCGACAGGACAACTGCCTTGATATCTTTCGGTTTAAAAGGAAAGGTACGATTTATTCGCTCTGCATCTTCGCGATGACCTTGATACAGACCACATTCGAGCAAAAATTTCTGGTTATTAAATTCAAAAAGATGTAGTGAGCCTGTTACTGTTCTCGTCGCACCAATGAAAGTAATGTTCACATTGTATTATAGTGAAATTTTTACACTGGTCAACACGCTATCATGTTTTTGTATAATCAATGGGGGTGAAGCTACTCACCGCCATATCTCTGATTTATTATTTTTATAAACTCTTCAGCCTCTTCAGGCGACAATTCATCAACCTCTTGGTACGGATCGTACTCTTCATAACTTGGCGTCGTCTCTTGAACTGTTTCCTTTGGCTTAGGCCTCAAGAAAATGTAATAGCCAAGTGCCATAGCAACAAGAACAGATGCGGCAACTGGAATAACAATGTGAAGTGGAAATCTTCTTTCGATCTTCTCGTGGCTGATTTTATCATGTATGGAAACAATAAATTCTTCCCAATACGTTTCTTGAAATTGACACACGCATGTCTCACTATTCACTTCGGTACAAACTTGTAAACACTGACTCAACAATTTGAAATCATCATTACATATTGGACACTGTTCTATGTGTTCCTTGAGCAAAACCGCTTCCTCATGGGTGAGCTCACCTAATACGAAATCGATTACTTTTTCCTGGGCTTCGATGCAATTCATACCTTACCTCGTAAACGATTTCTCAAATTCTTAACCGCGAGGTGATGGTTCACCTTAACTGTACTGATGGGTTTTTTAAGGATATCACTTACCTCCTGATACGATAGATCTTCGAGTGTCCTGAGTGTAAAAACCGCCTTCTGAACTTCGGGAAGTTTAGCCACTGCTTCAGCAATGCGTTCTCGTAACTTCTTAGATTTGTATATCTGCACAGGGTCATCGTGTCGTGAACCAATAATTTCATCATAGAGCTGTTCAGTTGGTTTTTGCCTCTTTAAAAAATTTAGACAATTATTTACTGCAATCCTGTAGAGCCACGTAGAGAATTTCGACCGGCCATCAAATTTCTTTATTTTTCTATATGCCTTCAAAAATGTCTCCTGTGCCAAATCTTTCGCATCATCATAATTGCGCACCATTTTGTAGCAGAGGTCATGAATCCTCACTTCATTTCTGCGTACCAATTCATCAAACGGCGCAATTTCGCCACTTTTTACTAAATGGATGAGCTCCTCATCGCTCAGCTCCCGATATTTAGACAGTTTCTCAGTTAAATCGTTTACCCCGTTAGATAAGTTCTTACCTCCTCGGTGCTTCGCACTATCTGGTGATAACACTTTTTCAACATCTTTATTCATATAACGTACCTTCATCTAACGGGGTTTACCCTGTTATGTTTATCCTGGACAGTGCTGATCTTATTTAGTGTTACTTTTACGCTCTTGTGTTTCATGAGGGCATCTTCTTATCAACAAATTTAGTGAGCTGGGCACGCACCTTACTCAAGGGAATCTTCTTTTTCAAGGCTATTTTCTTGATATCTTGGTATTCAAGTGAAATTCTCTTTTTACCATCATATTCGATAATTTTTATTCGGACCGGACCGTATGGCGATGAAATTTTCGAAATGCTACGCTTCAGTTTTAATCGTTTTGTGTGGCGTATCCGTAAGCCGATTGTTGTTGTTTGATTAAAAATAACGTTAATGATCTTATCACTATAGGTTGGACACAAAACAGTCAGAAGGATACCTGGCCGAGAATGCTTCATGATGACAGGAGTAAGAAAAACCTCCAGTGCACCGGCTTCATATAAATACTCGAAAAGAACCTCATAATCTTGCGGTGACATATCATCAATATTGGTCTCAATAACAATACATTCATCAGTAAGGATATCTGCTACTTCTGCTTTAAAAACACGCAAAAGGTTGGAATACCCTTTAATATGCATAGCACCAGCACCCAAGCCTATTCCTTTAATCTTTGAAAGCACGATCTCGGCTCGAGGCTCGGCAATCGTGCTGAGAATTGCGGCACCTGTAGGAGTCGTCAATTCAGCAGAAATGGGTAGAATGTGTACAGGAAAATCTCGCAGCAATTCAGCAGTAGCAAAATTGAATGCAGGCATATTTCCTTCAACTGTCTTGATAAATCCTTGTCCAACCTTAGCTGCTCTCGAATAAATTTTGCAAACCTTGAGGTAATCAATCGCAACCAATGCGCTGGTTATGTCGAGTAGCGTGTCGGTATCAGCGAGCTCATGCAGATGGAGATGTTTAATTCGGTGAACTTTCCTTTCTACATCAAAAATTCTTTGTATAATTGTGATTGCCTGAGATTTGACACCAGACGGTAATGTACTCTTTGTGATGACTGGAATAAATCGTTCTACTTTAATAGGCTTCTTAATTTTGAAGTGCACACTTCGTGCGCTCACACCCTGCTGTTTTACTCGAGAAACTATGAGTTCAAAATTACCGATGCACCTCAATTTTTTCCTTACATGATCGACAGGCACACCGAGATCGATTAATGCTGCAAGGATCATGTCTCCGCTCACACCAACAATGGGGTCAAAATAGAGAACCTTCATAACATTACAGTTTATTGATCGTTGCCGCAATATACCCAGCACCAAAGCCATTGTCGATATTGACCACAGCAACAGCAGGAGCGCAGGAATTGAGCATGGTCAACAGCGGTGTGATCCCTTTGAGGCTCAAGCCGTAACCAATGCTTGTCGGCACCGCAATAATCGGTTTGGAAAATAGACCTCCTGCAACCGACGCGAGGACACCATCCATACCTGCGACGACAATTAAAACCCGTGAGGTTTCTATCTCTTTACGAAAGGACAGGAGCCTGTGAATACCGGCAACACCGACATCGTAAAACCGCTGAACCTCACTGCCCATGACCTCAGCAGTCACTGCCGCCTCTTCAGCAACTGGTATATCCGCAGTGCCTCCAGTTAAGACAGTAACCAATCCGTGAGGTTTCATCTGTGGACCCACATAAAATATACGTGCTTCCCGATAAAATTTACCCTGAGGATACTTCTTTTTTAATCTTTTGGCAACCTGCGTAGACACACGAGTTAATAGAACTTTATTGTTGCGGTGTTTAATTCTTGCGGTAATATCAACAATCTGCTTCTTCGTCTTCCCTTCACAGAAAATGACCTCAGGAAAACCTTTTCGCTTCTCACGGTGCACATCGACCTTGGCAAAACCTAAGTCATCAAATGGGTCAATAAATATCTTCTCTTTTTTCATTTGCTGTACGTTTTACGCTTCTAAAATACCTCTGCCGAGAACTTGAATATTTTGGCATCCTTTGATTTATAGGCATCATAGGGTAATCCTGCTTTATGACAGGTCTCTTCTAAAAATTCTTCCACGGTCCAGCCATACTCTGCTGCTACCTGAGGAAGCAGCAAACCACTATTATAACCTTTTATGATGTAGAGACCGTCACGGCCAATCTTGATCTCTTCAAAGTTTTTTACCTGTTCCAGTGGAGTAAGTACAGAAATTTCGATTTCTAAATCAGCAAGTTCTCTCTCGGTCACAGGAGAAAATCGCGGGTCTTCAAGCGCAGCGGCCTTTGCCATCTGCTGTACAGCAATGTAGAGTGGTTGGTCACTAATAATACGGCCGATACAACCACGCAGATTACCATGCTTGTTGAGTGTTACAAATACACCGTACGGTTCTTTCAATTTCTCTGAAATATTTTTAACTGTGGAGAGTTTTTTGCCGAGAACTGCTGCTTCAGCAGCCTTCCATGCGATCTCTTTTAGTTGTATCTTCTCCTCTCCAGTGAAACCGAGTCCGATGCCAATCTTGGTCTCTTTTTCTTTATAAAAAACAGCAGCGAGATAGCCAACCACCTGGGAATAGTCACCAGAAATATTACCACTCGTTGCATACATTACTGGTTTTGCCTTGGTTGCCCCCAATTTCTTTGTTATGAGCATCGCCGTAACGATAGGCCCACCACCACATGCCTCACAACTATCTTTGCTCAATCTATTACTCAATACTTTCGGGTCATAGTGAGATACTGCGTCGATTACTAACTGGTCTAATCGCTCTGCCTCCTTTTGTGAGTGGTAGTGTGATAGATCTGAGCTCGCAACGATTAATATCTTTCTGTCTGCGCAGGCGTTAATAATCGCTTCACTCAACATTTCACACGTCTTGTAATCATATGCTCCCATAACGATCTCTAGCACCTTAAATTTTTTCAATACTGTCTGCAAGAATGGTACTTGAATCTCGGTTGAATGTTCTTGCGCATGAGCACCTGCTTCATAGATAATATCTTTGTTATCGTGAATAAGGGTACGGCAGAGTTCTCCATCAAACTCGACTTTTCCTAAAGGTGTCTCGCGACCAGCCATCGTATCAACCGAGGCTCCATAAAATCCATGGTAGTGACTCGGTCCAATAATAATAACATCATCAAATTCCATGCCTTCTATCGTCATGTAGGCAAATGCTGCAACAGGGCCCGAATATATATAGCCTGCATGAGGTGAAATCAATCCAAAGATTTCGCCGTGCACTCTTCCCCGTGTATTTTCTAAAAATCCCTGAATCATTTTGTTCAGTTCCTTTTGTGTCCCAGGATACCATGTGCCAGCATGGCTTGATGCTCGATACTCTCTGCTCTCACAACTCTGTGCCATGATTATTGCTCCTAATAATATAATTTTTAAAAAAAATCTCATTAACAAGTGAGGTGTAGACAGGCAACAACCTTCTGTGTCGTAACTAATCGATTAAATTCTATATACGCCTTTTTCGTTGGCAGAACGATTATCTTGATACCCAATTTCTTTAAATGATCTACTGTCTCTTTCTCAACCTGCATCAGCCCTAGTTCACCAGTGCCGATAACGACAACATCAGGTTTAGCATCAATAACATTTTTTATGTCATTAATAGCCAGATTATGGCCTTGTTCTCGCCACCAATGAGCATCAATATGGTCAGGATATACAATTACATCGGTTCGATATGTCTTCCCAGCAATTGTAATTTCTCCAAACCTATAATCATCGATCATACCATTATCTTATGGATAATTTAATCGCTGTCAAGTTGTATTATTGAGATTGCTGAAAAACGCAATCTCAACACTTTTATCACTGCTATCTTTAGTAAATCACTGTAATCGAGAGGTTGCTGAAGATTTTTTCAGCAACCTCGATACGCTCACTTGACAATGGAATTTTGATGGTTACAATTTGATAAACATGAAGCAGATAAATACACTGCTCTCAAATGTAGTAATGCTCGACCGCCATACAAATCTATATCCTCGTCGATATTTTGACGAAATTTTAAAGACACTTATAATGGAATCAAAGAGAGACAAAAAATATTTTTCATTCTTACTGATTAGTATCGATAAATTCAGGATGATACATGATAAATATGGTCATTCAACTGGTAAAGAAATTTTCTCCAATATAATTAAAATTTTAAAACAATCAGTTCGAAGAATTGATATCTGTTTTCGTTATGATGGAGATGAAATAGCAATCATCTTACCTAATGCCCTGAAAGAGGTTGCTGAGAATATCATGATGCGGTTAAAGACCAAAATTGAAACGCACGCATTTTCTATAAATGGTAAAGAAAGGTTGTATATAAGTCTCAGTATTGGTATGGCAGTTTTCCCTGATAATGGATTGAAATATCAAGAGTTAATTGAGATAGCCGATTTTGCTCTATCTAAAGCCAAACACCAGAAGAAAAAACGCACCAAACCATTCGTCCTAAAGACTAAATTAACGTTACCATTACTTAAAGAAACCACAATCTCTCGGCCTCAATTAATCTCACTTTTTGAAAAGAATCGTAAAAAGAAGCTGTTCCTTGTTGTTGCTGATGCAGGCTATGGTAAAACAACGTTATTGGCGCAAGTAGTACACAATCTCAATTTGTCTTTTGTCTACTATGGAATGGACAGAGAAGATAGCAATCTAATGGTCTTTCTCTCTTATTTAATGCACGGACTTGAGCTGTTTCAGCCAAATTTGGTTGAACGAACCCATGGATTATTAGAGAGTGGAATCGATAAAACCAACAATTACGAACTGATAGTAAAAACACTTGTCAATGAATTGATGGAAAAGACCGATCAGGAGTTATTCATTATTTTGGATGATTATCACACTATTCTTGATACCAGTTTAGTTCACAAGGCATTAGATTATTTTGTAAGCCATTTGCCACCTCGTGTACATGTAATAATTACTTCTCGGGTAATCCCTCCATTATCTTCTCTTGCAAAGTGGCGGGCTAAACAGGATCTTTTCGAGCTATCCCGAGATGATTTAAAATTTACCAAAGATGAAATTACTACGCTCTTTAATAATGTGTACCGAATGATGCTTTCTCATGAAGAACTTAAACGGGTTTTTAAACACACCGAAGGGTGGATTACAGGTATACAATTAATCGTGCAGTCTGCAGATAAACGTAGGAATACCGTGAAGGAAATTTTGAATGGGTATGTGGCGGCAAACCAACCATTATTTGCATATTTTGCTAATGAGATTTTGGCATGGGAGAGGCCTGAGGTCCGTGATTTTTTAAAATGCAGTTCGATTTTAGAAATCATGACACCAATTGCTTGTGATATGGTTCTTAAAAGGAAAAATTCTGCACGGTTGTTAAGGAACATAGAGAAACGGAATCTATTTCTTTCAACACTTGGCAAGGAAGAATATAAATATCATCATCTGTTTAGAGAATTTTTACAGAAACGGTTTGAAGATGAGAAACTCAAGAAGTTACTAAATCTTAGGGCAGCAAAGTTTTACAGACAGAAAAAACAGATGGAGCAAGCAGTTCAACACTATCTAGCAGCAGAAAATTATGAATGGGCTGTAAAGATTATTATCCAAATCTCTGAACAAATAGAATCTCAGGCGCGGCACAGCATCCTGACTTCGTGGTTAAACCAGATACCAGAAAAATTCTATCAAAAATATCCACGACTCCTTACTCTACAGGGTAACGTGTTACGAAGCCAAGGGAATTTACAGGAAGCGAAAGAGAAATATACTCTCGCCGAGCATCGACTGAAAAAACACGGAGAAAAGATCGGTCTAGCAACCGTTCTCTTCGAACAAGCTTGTTTGTTCAGAGGAAAGGCTGGAGACCATAAGGAGGGCTTGAAGATACTACGTAAAGCCCTTCGGGTATGTCCTTATTCAGAGAAAAAATTGAAAATAGATATTCTCAATTTAATGGGAATTATGTGGTTCTATATAGGAAATTTAAACAAAGTAAAATCATGTTTCTTAAAAGCCCATCGACTCGCTGAGCAGATCAATGATACAAAAGAGCTCAATACAATAGAGAGTAACCTGGCTGCTCTCCTTGATCGACAAGGAGAAAGACGGCTTGCATTCCAGTCCTTTACAAAACTAATCGAACGGATGAAAGAAACCTACTGTCTAGAAGATGGGATGATATATGCTAACGCAGCAGTAAATGCCATCAATTTAGGCAAAGTAGAGTGGGCTGAGCATTGTCTGAGCACTGGTTGGAACCGGTGTCAACACTTTGATGATCCTCTGTCAAAGGCAGTGCTTCATCAGGGTTTTGGCATTCTCTACAGACAGAAAATGGATTGGAGTCGTGCTGAAAAGTATTTACTCAAGGCACTGAATGAATTCAAAAAACTACAATGGGAACAATCTGAGATTGCTACGCTCCGAAACTTATGTCGTCTCTATCGATATCAAAAAGAGTTCTCGAAATGCGAAAATTGTTTAAAACAAATACGACAAAAAGTCACAGACATTGAAACTTTGGATGGTGTTGCATATCTAACACAACTTATCTTCCTTCAAATCTGTCTAGAGCAGTTTGAAAAGGCTGAAAAAAATACAAAGATTATCCTGAAGCTTGCACAAAGACTTGATTTTAAAATACATATTTTCTTTTCTTTGCTTGCTGCTGCTGTAATCCACCTATGTAAAAACAAAAAACGCATGGCTACAGCATCACTGCGACGAGCCTTTCGGTTGGCAAAAAATAAAGGATACGATGGAGTAGTGGTGAGTGAGCTACGGCATTTGCCACAACTCGCACATTTTGCGGAAAAATATACCATCGAGAAGAATTATCTCTTATCACTCAATCTACCAAGGAGCAAACCAAGACTGCAACTCTCTGTATGTTGTTTTGGTGCTCTACGCTTACAGGACAGTGCTGGAAAAGCACTTTCTCTTGTCTGGCCAACAGCGAAGGCAAAATCATTGTTTGCCTTTTTGATTACGTACCACGAAACTCCAATACATCGTGAGCTTTTAATAGAACAGTTATGGCCAGATGTTCCGAAAAGTCGTGCGGGCATAAATTTCAGAACTACTGCCACACGGATGCGACAATCCCTCTTCAAAACATTGTTAGGTACTATCCCCCAGAATGAAATCTTTGTCTGTAGGCGGATGAGATATCAATTACTTCCCCAATTTGAACTTCGGTTAGATACTGAAGAATTTGATCTTCTCCTTAAAGAAGCAGAGAGGGTCGAGTCTGAAGCAGAAAAGGCTAAGTTTATCAAACAAGCATTGAGTTTATATAAAGGAGATTATTTATCCGACATATATGATTCATGGACAGATGCGTTCAGACGACTGCTTTATGAACGTAGATTAAGTGCACTGCATTGGCTCGCACAGTATACTGCACGCCAGGGTGATGATTATGGGTGCATCGAAGTTTGTGAGTCATATCTTTCTATTGACCCATTTTCAGAAGAGATTGCTAGAATTTATATGAAGTGTTTGGCTCGAGTGGGAAGGATTAAGACAGTGAAGGCTCTTTATAAGTCACTAAAACACACACTACACAAGGAACTTCACCACACACCCTCTAAAGAGACTGAAAACCTGTACCTATCTATCGTAGGTTCTCGTGCCCCGGCATAATCAGTGAAACTATTTGAAGTCGCTCGATATGTGCATGGTTTACTCTATGGTAAAAAAAGTTTTAACATAGCGAATATTCAACCTCCAGATGATGCAAACAAAGATGACCTGACATTCCTTTTTGACCCACTCACAGAAACGAATGCGGGTGCAGTAATTGCAAACAAAAAAATAAAAGGAAAAAATGGCATCGTCGTCGAGGATCCTAAAGAAGCAATGTTTATACTACTTGAAAGATTAAGTACTATAAGTAATAAAAGAAGAAAGAAAGAAATTTCTTCAATGGCAATCATAGAAGATAATGTGGTAGTACCAAAGTCCTGCATAATTGAACCTTTTGTTATTATCAAGAGTGGTGCAAAGATCGGCAATGAGACCTATATCGGTGCAAACTGTGTTATCGATAGAGATACATCAATTGGTAAGAATTGCGAAATTCATCCTCATACGGTGATATATAAAAATACAAAAATTGGTAATTTTGTCTCGATACATTCAAATACTGTAATCGGGAAAGAAGGTTTTGGATATATAAAAAAGAGAGGATATAAAAGGTTCAAACATATCGGGGGTGTAGTAATTGGCGACTTCGTTGAGATTGGTAGTAATGTCACGATTGATCGAGGCACGATTGGTCATACAATCATTGGCAGAGGAACAAAAATCGATAATCTCGTGCACATTGCCCACAACGTAAAAATCGGCACAAACTGTATTATCATGGGTCAGGTGGGTATTGCTGGTTCCACGAAGATCGGCGACAATGTCGTGCTCTGTGGCCAGGTTGGCGTCAAAGACCACATTACCATTGGTAACGGTGTCACCGTATATGCAAAGTCAGGCGTATTCACACCGCTCAAATCCAATGAGGTATATTCAGGAACTCCAGCACGGCAGCATCGTGCTGTGTTAAAAGCACTCGCACGTCTCTATAAGAACCTATGAACGTGATTTTTGAAGGTACGTGCCTCAATGGTAGGGATGGCAAAGTAACTGTCTCTACGAGCAATCGATTATCTTTATTTTTTCATAGAGATTCGCAAGCACCGGTCGCTATTCCCCTGAATATTGATGCGGTCACAGTTCAACATCACCTCGTCTCTTTAGGTAAATCACCAAAAATAAAAATTATTGAACACCTCTTCTCAGCCCTCTATGGATTGAATCTCTTCAAGGTGAAAATAGATTTTGGGAGTGATGAGCTTCCCTTTTATGATGGTTCGAGTGCACCATTTGTTACTTTATTATCCAGAATAAAAAACTCCAGTTCCGTAGATCATTTCATGCCTGAGAGGGCGATCATCGTGACAGAGAGTGATTCATTTCTCCACTATGAACCCGTACAGGACAACAACCTCAACATCGATATGCAACTATCCCATCCATACATCACAACACAGCGGGTCATTATTACGGTGAACAAAAAAAATTACACGCGTGAGATCGCACCAGCACGCACTTTTGTCTACACGACTGAAGATGACCCACGACTCAAAAATTTGCCACCCTATGGCATCGGCGTCACAAGAAAGAAATTTTATTCTGCGACACCGCTACGGTTTCGTAATGAACTAGTCCGACACAAAATACTGGATCTGCTTGGTGATCTTTATGTAATAAAGAAGAGACTCGTTGGCAAAATAACCTGCAAGAACACCTCACATTATTTGAATCTAAAATTTGTAAAGAAATTGATAGAGTATCTGAAAGACACGTAATTTAGACTATTTACAGCAACCATCCCACTGTACAATTTGATTTGTAACATTTTTGTCACTATTTTGTAATACCTCTCTATTACAATAAAGTGGGTAAAAGGAGGAATCCATGAATAGTAATATAAAAAATGTACTAACAGTGACTGTTGCAACCTTTATGTTGTTAGTCGCGAGTACACCATCGCTCTTATCTGCACAGATAGGAGGTCAACAGCATCATCCAGTCATGCCACCAAGCTGGCCTGATAAGAAAGACATCTACGAAACATTGTTCGGGGTCGACGTAAACTACCCAGATGATATTGACAAAATGCTCTTAACTACAGATCTCGAAATTACAGCAGAGGGTTCATATTCCGGTACAGCCCAGGATGGAGCATTCACCACAGATGTCTTAAATTATACCATGATTGATGTAGAAACAGTGTTGCCCCACCTCAATCCAGATCAACAAAATTATGTCCTCGAACATAATCTAACTGGCGGGCTTGTCAGAGGCGACTTTACATCTAATCTTGCTACGGTTTCGAGTGTGGTTTGTCTGGCTTTTTCTCAAGACATTAATAGCACGAGGGAACACCGTCTATGGGTCATTGGCTATGCACCTGCACCGACAGAGATACCACCAGATTTTTGGGATCAGTATTTTTTCGATTTAATGCGTGGTGATGGTGGTGACAGAGGTGATAAACCACCTTTATTTACATGCCCACCCGGATACAAACTCAAGAGCGCTCAATGCTATAACGACGTCGTTCAAGAATGCAATGATTGGATTGCGAGTGAAGTGAATTGGGCTAATGCGCAGATAGATTTAGCAGGACAGGCACTCGAAGACGACCTCCATGATATTGGTGAGAGTGAATTAACTTGTAATATGTGGATTAGTCTTGCGATGGGCCCGTATGGGCTTATCCTCGATGGAGCAACACTCATTGCAATTGCTGGGGCTTTCGCTAACTATAATTCAACAGTCGATGATATTATTGCAGAGATGGAGGCAAACATCGCAGCTATAAACGAACTTTTTGCCGCCGAAGGAATAGAAAAATGTTGCATCAAAGCTCCACCACTTCCTGGAATTGGTGCAGATGGTTCTGTTACCTTAATCTTCAAGATTAAAAGAAGTGGTGGTGGTAATAATGGTGGTGATGGTACGATACTCAGAGCTCTATTATCAGTGATGGATCAAACCGAATTCAACTCATGGGCAGGTGATGTAGATCAAGGATTAGGATTTGTTGATGAAGACGGTGTACTTTTTTCACTCTACAATAGTCGCCAATTACTCATTAAAGAAAATTCTGTAAATAGCATTGATATAGGACAATCAATCGACGAATCATTCACGGTCAATTCTCCAAACCCAATTCGCGTCTCTGTAGCCTGGACTGATAAAGAGGCAGGATGCTGTAGTAGATTGAAAAATGACCTCGATGTAATCCTCAAGGCACCTAATGGTATTGATTATCATGGGAATGTTTTTTCCGAAGGTCAATCAGTACCTAACCCAATAACCTGGGACACCAGAAACACAGATGAAAATTTTGTCATTGATAATCCAATTCCAGGAGAATGGCAATTAACAGTAGTCGCTCAAGAACTACCCCATGGTCCACAGAGTTATGTCTATGCAATAACTGGCGATATTTCAAAAACACAGAATGGTGAAGAGAATCTTATAACACCCTCAGAGACCAAAACTATTGTGTCATTTAACTCGATCACAAAGGGCAACATCAACCTTTCCATAATACTTTCTGTGCCAACGCATGTCGACGCACAGGTCTTTGATCCAACTGGGAGATTGGTTGCAACTATTCTTGATTCAGACATACCCGCAGGCGAAAATGTGTTTCAATACAAAAGCAACTTACCCAATGGTGTCTATTTTGTAAAAGTCACGGCTGGTAAAACTACAATGACAGGAAAGGTCATGATTGTGAGGTAGTAATAAGGGGGGGCAAGGGGCGGCAGAAGCCGCCCCTTGCTGGCATATATTATGCCAAAAAAAAGAAAAAAACACACAAAAACTCAGGCAAAGATCCAAAAACATACCACTACAGCAAAGAGAATACCTCGCCTTAACAAAATACTTTCTGAAACATCAATTGTACCTACATCTTTGGATGGATTTCTGACACTACTCTGTTCTTTCAACCACACGTAAAAAAAGATTTCATCATCCCCCACAATGGCTGCTCCTAGTCTTCCAGGGGCAGCCGTTTTTCCTTCTGTCATAGCCATTTTGTAACAGTTTTGTATTACTCTCACAGTATAATTGTATGAAACACGCCTAGGTAAGGAGGTAACTATGTGGTTGATTTTTGCAGTACTGTCGGTATTGCCTGAGCTTCCCTTTGATGGGAAGCTGACCCCAGAACTTACATCCCAATTAGCAGTTCTGGAACAGAGTGACAAGGTGTATGTGGTTGTTCATATGCTCCAGGAATATCCCTACCACGATGTCGAAAACCTGCAGATTCATGAGAAAATACAAACCTTCCGCGAGATTGCCCGAAATAGCCAACAACCGTGTATCGAGTACCTCAGTCTATTCCCAAAAAAAATAGAAATCGTACGGCAATTCTGGGTATTCAACGGATTCCACATGAGAGCGATCAAAGACATTATTGAGGAAGTTGCGCTCAGGAATGATGTCTGGTATATCTCACATAATGTGCAAATTAGAATACCACCTCTTGAAAGAGGAAGAGAACTTTCTTCTCGTGGTATTGAGTGGAATGTCAAAAAAGTACAGGCAGATTCCTGTTGGTCTGCTGGTTTTACTGGTGAAGGCATTGTCATTGGCCATATTGATACTGGTGTGTATCCTGACCATGAGGCATTAATCGGCAAGTGGACTGGATATTGGTTTGATGGCATTCACGGCAAGCCAGAACCCTACGATGACCATAATCATGGTACACACACCTTAGGCACAATCCTCGGTGGTGATGGCTTTGGTCCTTTTGACAGCGACATCGGTGTTGCACCAGGCGCTCAGTATGTCTGTGCCAAGGGATTCACAGCACAAGGATGGGGTACGTACGAGTCGCTCGATCCGTGTTTTGAATTTATGGCGGAGCTGAAAGAGCTCGTCGATATCAGGGCAGTGTCTAATTCATGGGGTGATGATAGTACTACTGCACTCGATTTCTGGCAGCAGTGCGAAACATGGAAATCGCTCGGCATCTTTCCGGTCTTTGCAAATGGCAATTCAGGTCCAGGTGTTGGTTCTGCCTGCACACCTGGCAACTATCCTCTTGTCATCGGTATCGGTGCAACAGACCATAATGATAATATTGCTAGTTTCTCTTCGCGCGGTCCAGCGCCTGATTATGACCCGTGGAATGACCCGGCACACTGGTATCGACCAGATTGGGATCTTATCAAACCAGATATCTCTGCACCAGGAGTCAATGTCCGCTCAGCAACAAAAAATGGCGGCTATGCGAGTTATCAAGGTACCTCTATGGCAACACCGCATGTGTGCGGAGCAGTCGCACTCCTCTGCCAGAAAAATCGTGCGATCACACCAGAAGAACTCTACAACCTCATCACCAACAATCCTGATGAGCCAGCTCAGGGTGCCCCGTATCCGAATAACACGTATGGCTGGGGCAGACTCAATATCTATAAAGCATTACAGGCAACTCCAGAAATGGATATCCCCTATCTCATTCTCATTGCATACGAACTCTCAGACCCTGCACCAGGTGGTAATGGAAATGGTCAATTTGAACCGCGAGAGACCGTGAACCTGGTCACGACCATACAAAATATTGGTGGTGCTGATGGTTATGACGTCTCTGGCATACTCTATAGTGATGACAACTTTATCACAGTGCACGACGATTCATCATTCTTCGGTAATATCTGTCTCAATGATAGTGCCTCGAATGTATCTGATCCCTACGTGATTTCAGCTCATCGCTTAACGCCACAAGGCCACACTGCAATCATCAAATTGATCGTTTCGGCACAGGGTGATAATGGTATGTTCTGTGATACATGCGGGTTTACTATACAGATCGGAACACCGCCACTACCTTCACTAATATTTGAAGATGACTTTGAGTACAAAGCAGGTATTGATAGTTTTCTTGACTACTGGACTGTTTCAGACCACTGGACCAGATCAACTGAAAAATACCATTCACCACCGTACTCTCTGTATAATGGCAATGTAATCGGCGATAGTGGTTGGGTACAGCTCAAGCAGAATATCGATCTCAGACCATTCGATAACCCACAATTAGTTTTCTGGCATACCCACAAAATTTTTCCGAGCCTCTTTTGTCTCGCTCATGTTGAGGTCACGAACAATAACGGTGAAAAGTGGCATAAGGTCTGGCAGTATATCTGGTATCTTGGAGGTTCGATTCCCTGGACTGAGGAAACCCTCTCGCTCTGTTCATATAAAGGGAAAGAGTTTAATGTGCGCTTCCGATTCTACACGATCACTGGTGCACAGAATGCACAGTGGTTCATCGATGATTTCAAGATACTTGCTCATACTGACAATGAACCACCGCAATTCAAAAACACAACTGCCTGGCTCGATACGACGTTCAGCAATCCCTTTGGCCTTCCACTACACATACAATCTGAGATCACTGATGCGATCGGCGTCGATTCAGCATACCTTTACTATCGGGTCAATGCAGGACGGTGGCAGAAAATACCAATGAGCCAGCAGGAAGATGATATCTATCACGCAGTACTACCTGCACAGCATGTTGGAAATACCGTAGATTACTTCCTCTGGGCGCGGGATGAATGGCACTGGAACAGACCAAATAGTGGTACTGACCCAGTTGGTGCACCGCGTGATGGATACTATATTTTCAATGTTACTGACCTCAACATTGAAGAAGGTTTTACACAGCCGGTGCGTTTCATGATGATGACATCAAACCCAACACGAGATATGGTCGATATTTCATTTACGATTCCCCAAGAGATGCTGGTTACTATCGTACTCTACGATGTCTTGGGCAGGAGAGTGAAGACCTTACTCAGCAAAAAAACCCACCCTGGTACATACAGTGTACATTGGGACAGAAAAGATGACAAACAGAGAGAGGTTTCTGCTGGCATCTATTTCTTACAGTTCTCTGCAGGAGATTGTGAGACAATAGAAAAGGTGGTGTTACTGAAGTAGTTTGTAACAATTTTGTAACACTCTCATAGTATAATAGAGTGCAAGATATGTACAGGTAACAAAGGGGGGCAAAGGGGCGGCACTGCCGCCCCTTTCCTTGTTGACACACGCAATTATCCAAATTATAATCTCAGGTGCTTTTGTTCCTCTTGATATTCGCTGATTCTCCTATCATCATCACCGAGGTCATGTCAAATGTGAAAGGAACAGAATCTGATCCTGGTAGTCCAGGCGACCGGAATGAATTTGTAGAAATTTATAACCAGAGTGCAGATACCATTGACCTCGCTCATTATTTCATCTGTGATTTTGATGCTCCTGCTGATACCATCTGCCCATGGGAGAATGATGTAATTCTCATTAACTATCCACATGTGAGAATTCACTCAACACTCATGTATCCGTATACGTATGCGGTTATCCTCGATAGTGAATATTGCAGCATAGACACTTCAGGAGGGTATGTACAACCATACAGTTTCCCGGATTCAACCCTCATTCTCACCACAGATGAATCAACCATTGGTAATGGCATTACCATCTATGATCCTTTGATCGTCTACTCTGAAATCGATGCGTGCACCTCGTCATTCGGAACACCATTCGACACGCTCGATAATTTCCCCTCTGATCCTGGTGATGGAATTTCCTGGGAGCGGATCGACTTAGATATACCTGATGAACCATCAAACTGGCATCCATCAGTCGATTCTGCTGGATGCACTCCTGGTAGAGAAAACAGCACGACCAGTGCATTCGACCTCGCCCTTGATGAACAGTCCATTCTATTCACCCCGGCATCAGTAAAAACAGGTGAGGACGTGCAGATTGAAATTCGGGTCAAAAATTTTGGTTTACGAGAAACCGATGAATACGGTGTGGTCGTCTTTGATGATGAGAATAGAGACAGTGGTGCAAATGCTAATGAAATACTCACTCAACTCGATGGCATCATGGTCAATGCCCTTGATAGTGTCTCACTCTTCTACACGTATGAGCATCCTTCTCAAGGAGCACACGTGCTCGGTTTCGAAATTACATTTCCCTATGACCAAAACCCGGATAATAACCTCGTCTTCAAAGAACTCCAGGTGCTCGGTGAAATCGGAGAGCTTGCCCTCTCACCGCAGATATTTTCACCAAATGGTGATGGTATCGATGATGTTCTCCAGATTGACTATCGTTTGCCGCAACCTGGTGGCAATCTCACCATTTCCATCTTCGATACGAGAGGAAAACGCATCCATGATATCCTTAAAAATGAACTGTCCAACCAAGATAGAGGCACGCTCTACTGGGATGGTACCTCATCAAAAGGCGAGGTTGCGACGAGTATCTATATTGTGTACCTCGAATACCGATATTCAAACAAAATCACTAAGGCAAAAAAGACGACAGTTTTGGCAAGATAATCCCATCACTGCCATCATTATTTTATCGCTGTAATCATGTTTTTCGTTGACTTTCAATGATTTCTGGCTATAATAATTGATGCTTAAAAAGACGGCTTTTTATGATATGCATGTAAAAAATAATGGTAAAATTGTCGAATTTGCTGGATTTTTAATGCCTATCCAATTTGAGGGTATTATTTCTGAACATGAAACTGTCCGTACGTCGGTCGGCGTCTTCGATGTTTCACATATGGGTGAAATCGAAATCCGCGGTAAAGAACGTGTCGCTTTTACCAATTATATAACAACAAATGACGCCTCAAAATTGGCTCTCAATCAAATTCAGTATACGACGATGCTCTATCCAGATGCAGGCATTGTTGATGACCTCCTCGTGTATAACTTTAAAAATAGGATATTTCTTGTCGTGAATGCATCAAATACCAAGAAAGATTACACATGGATAACAGATAATAAAAAAGGCGATGTTCAAATTGTGAATCGCAGCGATGAAATTGGAGAGTTGGCAATTCAGGGACCAAAAGCTGAACCAGTAATGCAAAAATTATTTGATTTCGATCTTTCAGAATTGAAATTCTATTGGGCAACTGAAACAAGAATGAATCCCGCCTCTTTAAATAGGGGCGGGATGAAGGATATTCCAGTGATACTCTCCCGTACTGGATATACTGGCGAGGATGGTTTTGAACTCTATATTGATGGAAAGTATGCAGAACCAGTCTGGGAAATGGTCTTTAAAGCTGGAAGAGAATTTGGTATTAAGCCGATAGGTCTTGGTGCCAGGGATACATTACGCTTTGAAATGAGGTACTGTCTCTATGGCAATGATATTGATAAAACAACCAATCCCTTAGAAGCAGGATTGGGTTGGATCGTGAAATTTGACAAGGGCGATTTTATTGGCAAAACGAGTTTATCAAAAATTAAAGAAGCAGGGTTAAAGAGGAAATTAGTGGGATTCGAGGTTGTCGATAAGGGCATCCCGCGACCTCATCAGGAAATTTTTAATAATGATAGTAAAATAGGTTCGGTGACCTCAGGAACATTTTCACCATCACTGAAAAAAGGAATCGGTCTCGGATACGTAGCACTTCCCTACAACAAAGAAGGAACACGAATAACAGCGAGGGGAAAAGAACCGATGAGTGCTGAGGTCATAAAAGGACCCTTTTATAAACATGGCTCACGCAAGTGATATGGGGAGACATGGAGAACACGAGAAACGGTGATAAGTGAGTGCATGAAAAATCACTGTCATCTGCATCCGCCAAGACGTGTGGCGGATCATCTGTGTAATCGATGCTCAACCAGAGGTTGAGCAAGAGGAGGAAAAATGGCAAATGTCATTGATGGTATTAAATACACAAAAGAGCACGAATGGGTAAAACTTGAGGGTGATATTGCAATCTCAGGAATTACTGATTATGCCCAATCAGAGCTTTCTGATATTGTTATGGTT
>LJNI01000116.1 GCA_001303225.1 candidate division TA06 bacterium DG_78
TATTATATTACCAGTAAAAGAACCTCTCAGGTCTTTGCCTGTAATATTGCCTGACACAGTTTTTAATATAATATCATTTTCAATTTCCGAGATCGTAACCGCACCGGAAACTCCTTTGATCGTTAGTTTTGTTCGTCGGGGAACATGGATATGAAGATCACCGCTAATTGCTTTGATCTCGACCTTGTCGTTTTTACCTACAATTCGTCCAAAGCCTTGTTTGTTGACTAAAATCTCATTTTGGTCAGTCCCATTGATCATGAGATCACCACTGATCGCTTTTATTTCAAGCTCATGTTTGTTTTTGAAACGCAATACTTCAGGCGAGGCCATATCTCCGACTGAGCCATTGATTATCGTGGCAATATGTTCAGGTATGTGTTCAAAAGTAGCCCACATCCGGTGACGTTTTTTGTGGCGCGTTTGAGATTCTGACAATGCCTCAAGCAGTCGGGCTGCTTCTTCTGCATTGATTTTTCCATCTTCGAGTAATTTTAGAATTCTCAGTCGTTCATTCAATATACACCTCCACGAATTCACCATTTTCCTCATCAGTGACTTCGGCGATCGTAAACCTCCCTTCTTCACTAATATCTTGTACTATTTTGTCAATCATCTCTGGAGTGAATTCGTCAAGAGAAATTTCTTGACCGTGGATATCTACCTTAAGACCTTCTGGTATAACACCTTTGAATGCAGTACCTATTTTTGATGCAATTTTCAATACACCAATGGGTATGTCAACCTTTACTTTTGGTTTATCGCTTCCTTTATCATACACCCGTACATGAAAAAACTTTGATTTTTCCGATGAATCTTTGAGTGCACCTAAGAGTCGGTCTGCTTCTTCAGGTGTCAATTTTCCTTCGGCAACCATGTTCAATATTTTTTTTCGTTCCTCAGACATATGTTCTCCTTTAAGGCAATTGGAGGCATGATAGGGCATGAGAAGGCAGAGGAGGGCAAATATTGCTTTGTTGCCTTACATTGCCAATAATTGCCACAAATTGCCTTTATCTTTTGATGATATGCTTAATCAATCCTATTACGCCAATAATAATCAGTATTACTGGCCAGTCACGATACCAGGCAATAAAGATAATACCAAGATTTGATAGCCAGATGAGCGCTCCGATGACAATGAGTAAAATAGTTCCCGTTATCCTGTAAAAATGGATTTTCATTTTTTCCTCCTCTGTTTTAGTATTGCGACTGCTTCGTCGACTGATAACGTACCCCGTGCCAGTGATTCTAATGGGTCTTCATCATCTGTTAGTGGTGATAAATTGAGATTCTTGAGTAGATTATCGATCTTCGCCTTGATTGTTGGGTAGGATAGATCAAGTATCTTTTCGATATCAGTTATTCGGCCTTGGGTTCTTAAAAAGATTTTTAAGAACTCATAATCATCCTCAGACAACTGGCAGAATTCGCAGAATGGGAAGTCTTTTTTTACCCTTAAATCACAGTGTGGACATTTGAGTTCACTCATGACCATTTTTTCACCACATGATGGGCACTTTGAAATCATTTTATTCATAGTACATTATAATGAAAATTTTTAATTTGTCCAGAGGTAAAATTAATAATTTTTAATTTATCAAGGAATAAAATATAATTTTCTTAATATTCGTCCGATTCTCCTGGAGCGGAATTAGGTCTTGTAATTAGGCTAAAATAGAGTGCTGGTGCCAAGACGCAATCACCAGTTACACCAGATTAGCAAAATCATCTAATGAGGGAATAATACTGTTCAAACAGACCATTGAACACTCGCCTAGGATCATCCCTATACTACTCCGGATTGCTCATTGCAGTTGAAATTGGGGGATATTCAGCGGTTTCCAAACCATGCCTTGCTCACGTTTAATAGATCCTATCAAGAGAGATAACTTTGGTCAATGTCTTGGGTTCATAACCTCAAACAAGGTTCTAAGACCTGATTGCGTAGCCAGAGTCGTACAATATACTGTACCACGTACTACGAAGTACGCATAGGTGATTGATTCATAGTCCAAAAGAATTATATCACTAAATAACATGGAGGTCAATATTGACAAATAACTAATTATTGAATATAGTCAAATGGTGGCAATATTTTCACAGGTGATCCTAGTCTAGTCTCGCCATTTGTAGATTTCTGCCTCGCCTATTTTTGTGATTAGCACGTAACCGCTTTCCAGGAGCACATCTCTATAAAGTGATTTGTCTGCCATATTACCAAGAACAACCAGACGTGTGCTATGCTTCCTTAAATGGTTGTCTATCTCCTCAGGAGAAATAATATGGTATCTTTCCAATTGGCTCTTGTTCAGTTTTTCAGAGATCCAGGCTGCAAAGTGAGTTTCCATTTTGGGAAAAACTGAAGCTCGTGATTCGATAAAATATCCAGGCCACCAACTAATTACTGACTCATTTTGATGTGCATGTTTATCGATTTCTGAGGCGATTTGATTGACCGTGTGGATTTTCCAATTTATAGCATCTTCATGGTTATACACACCTGGAACATCTTTTCCCCATGAAATATATCGGTAAAAATCAACCAACGATATGAAGAAATACGCGATAAGAATTATGACCAGAAGCCTTCCTAATTTTTTCCTCAATGATTTTTCATTCTTAAAAGTTAACTGCATACGAAGGTCATCTATTGAATAAAGGCTGTTAATAATTATAAAGGGCAAAGTTATTGAAAAATACTCTACATATGTAGGGGTTGGAAGAAGACACGTGATGAAAAGCAGCATTGCAATAAAAAATGAAATAGGCAGTTGTTTTTTCATATTGGATATGAAGTAATTAATGTTCAGGAGTAAAAGTGTCAGATATTGAAAACCAGAGTTTCCACTAAGTAGTTTGAAGACTGTGTATATTTTTTGTTTAAACGCACCAATAAGTCCGTAAGGAGTTCTGATTGAGTGATACCAAATATTGTTGAAAAAATAGTTTTCAGGATTTGTGAGAATGAAGAATAAATTAGGTAAGAACGCAATCCCAAGACCAATGAAGAATAGGCCAAGTGAAGCAAATCGTCTTTTAGTTTCCTTTTCAAATAGGAAAATTCCGATTATGAATGCAGGAGTTGCGCTGAAGAAAAACAACCTGGTGTCTATTGCTAGTCCAAGAAGTAAACCACTTAGCAAATATCTGTATGTGTGGGAAGGTTCTGTTCGGTGACACAGCATAAGATATGAACCGAAGATAAGGAGAGTAGCAAGAGAATTGGTCCTAGCAATTGTGTACCATCCGAATGCTAGACCGCAGAAAGTATACAAAAAAACAGCTAACAGACCCATTATGCGCTTTCCAAAGAGGTGCACAGCATGCTGGTATAGCATGCTGCCGAGAAGGACAGCAAAGAGAGCTGAAGCAAGCCGTGCTGACAACCAGGAAACACCGAAGATTTTCATCCAGCAGCCATAAACATAAGGTAAGAGAGGCATTTGAGAATACACAAAATCATTGTATAAGACCTTTCCTGCCATTACCAATTTGGAGGCCAGAACATAGTAGCCTTCATCTCCATCGATTAATCGAAGACACGCAACCGAGAAGAAAACTAAACATTGAAGAGCAGACACTGCAAAAGTTACTAATAATGGATTGATAGTTTCGACCTTATTTGCGATTCTTTTCAACATAGGGCTGATGCTTTTTCTATACAATAGTTCATGCTACATCCACGTGTTGATTGTCTAATTGCTCATGCGGATCTGCATCATAGAAGGGAGTTATAAAAAACGCTGATTTCTCTCTTAATCCAATTAAGGATATATCCGCCCCAAGGTTCTGGGGAACGAAATCGTCTCTCTGACATGGGAAATCTTGCAGATCCAGGCAATGGTCCGTTCCAGACCAAGACCAAAACCACCATGTGGGAAGGTACCAAATTTACGTAGGTCAAGATACCACTTATATGGTTCTTCGGCAAGGTTATGTTCTTTTATTCTTTTGAGGAGTGTATCATAATCGTCTTCGCGCTGGCCACCACCAATGAGTTCACCATAGCCTTCCGGTCCAATCATGTCGACACTTAATGAGAGGGAGTCATCTTTTGGATCACGTTTCATGTAAAATGCCTTTATGTGTGCAGGATAGTGGTGGACGAAGACCGGTTTGTCAAAACTTTCCGAAATTATGGTCTCGTGTGGAGCACCAAAATCATCACCATGTTTGAATGCTCTATTTTTTTTCCTAACAATCTCTACAGCTTTTTTATAGGTGATTCGTGGAAAGGGTTTTTTAATACCTTCTAGTTTTGTTATATCTCTCTCTAAGATTTTCAACTCTTCTTTTTTTCTTTTGAGTACCTGTTCGATAATATATACCGTCATATCTTCAGCAAGGTCTATGATTCCATCGAGTTCTAAATAGGCTACCTCTGGTTCGAGCATCCAAAACTCGGTCAGATGACGTCGTGTCTTTGATTTTTCTGCCCGGAATGTTGGTCCAAAACAGTACACTTTCGCCAATGCTGCTGCTGTTGCTTCATTATACAATTGACCACTCTGGGTCAGGTAGACAGTATCGCCGTAATAATCTACCGGAAAGAGTGTTGTCGTTCCTTCGACCGAGGCAGGTGTGAGGATCGGCGTGTCGGCATTAATAAATCCTCGATCGTCAAAGAAATCTCTACATGCCTTTATTATTTCGTGTCGGATACGCATGATTGCTACCTGTTTTTTTGAGCGTAGCCATAGATGCCTCAAGGGAAGGAGAAACTCTATTGAATGTTCCTTGGGCGTTATCGGATAATCCTGCGTCATTTGTATAACCTGCAATGTTTTGATTACGAGTTCATGACCACCGGCTGCCCGTGTATCTTTTCTCACCAGTCCGGTTATAATGAGCGACGATTCCTGTGTTATTGTATCCGCAATCTCAAAAATTTTATCGTCAATTTCATCCCTACTCACGACAGATTGAATGATACCGGTTCCATCACGGATAAGTAAAAAATGAACTTTACCACTAGACCGTTTATTATACAACCAGCCTTTTATGGTTACCTCTTTACCCTCGTAATGGGCGATATTTTCGATAGCGATGTGCATTTTCTACTATATATTTTTTCATAGTAAAGTCAAGTATGAATTAACACCTTTCACAATTGACAATACTAAATTCTCATGTATAATGACATATATGAACAAGGGACTCGTTATCATTCCCACGTACAACGAGGCAATCAACATTGAGAAAATTATAAAAAGAATACTATCAATATCTACACATATGGAAATTCTCGTGATCGATGATAACTCACGCGACCATACCGCTGACATTGTTAAAAAACTGAGCAAAAAAAATACAAAAGTACATTTGATAAAGAGACCTCGAAAAATGGGTTTGGGAACTGCTTATGTTTTGGGTTTTGATTATGCAATGAAACATGATTATGATTTTGTTTTTGAGATGGATGCAGATTTTTCCCACGATCCAGGAGACCTGCCACGTTTTATTGATCACCTCAATGAGTACGACCTCATTATTGGTTCCCGGTATATCCAGGGTGTGAGTGTTGTGAATTGGCCAATGAAACGTTTACTACTCTCTTATTTTGCCTGTTTATTTGCTCGACTTGTTACTGGCGTGCCAGTTAAGGATTTGACGAGTGGGTTCAAGTGTTATTCAAGAAAGGCACTCGAGAGTGTAAAATGGCAAAAATTTGATGTCGATGGTTACGGGTTTCAGATCCAGAGTGTCTTTTCTGTTTATAGAGCGAAATTACCTCTCAAAGAAATTTCTATCATCTTTGTTGAACGACGCGCAGGAACATCAAAAATGTCTAAGAAAATCATCTGGGAGGCATTTTGGTTGGTTTGGAAATTAAGATTTGGTTCCCTCTTTAGGAAAAATTGGTTTTGGAAAGAGTGACGAGCATCTAAATTAAAATTTACCTATGTTACTATTCGTCGCATTTGTCATCAATATCACCATCAATCCAGAATACTATACGAACACGAATTATATCTATGAACTCACTGGTCGGGATTCGTTTGTCTACTGCGCAACGAATGGAGGCATGCAGTCGTATAATCATGTGAAAGGAACATTCAAGGTTATCACTAATGCAGATGGATTATTGATTAATAGTCAATCATGTCTGTGCGTGGATAGTTCATACTTTATTTGGGTTGGCTCTGCATTAGGTCTCACCGTGGTGAATTCTGCTCTCAGTGCGATTCAGCTCTATCCATACCAGTTGCCAAGCACGAATGTTCAGGATATCGTCAGTATCCGCGATACTATTTTTGTGGGCACTGCTGGTGGTCTCCTCATCATCGATACGAAAGGTACGTCACTGGATTTTTCTGATGATGTGAACGTGATATTATATGAGAGTCACGGACTACCTTCGGTCATTATCCATTCGGTGCTATCTTCTGATACCTTGCTGTGGGTCGGTACAGATGAAGGAATCGCAGTTTTTGACAAAGAGCCTCTGGCGTTGCTCGCAGTATACACAACTGAAGATGGGCTTTTAAGTAACTCTATTAATAAGATTGCACTTGTAGAAACCACAGTGTACGTAGGTACTGATTATGGCTTAAATCGTTTTACAGGCGATCATTTTGATACATTGGTCGTGGGTCATGAGGTGAACGATATTAGCTATACTGGTGATTCACTTATTTTGGCTTTAGAGGCAGCATCACAAATCGGATTCTACTCTGAAGGGAGCTTATCAATTGGAAAAAATGGGTTACCGACCATGTGTCGTGTGTCTTCAGTGGCGAATATACAGGGTACTGTGTACTGTGGATTGGAAAATCGTTATGGAAAAAATTATTACGGCGAAGGAATCGGCTCATTCGATTTTGGTGATACTGTCTGGCACATAATCAAAAATAGATGTCTCCCATCAAATCACATTGCCGATATTACTGCAAATGAGCATGGTGTGTTTGTTTGCACTGGAGCCCGCGCGAATGAGTCGCGGGGTTTTGGGTGGCTCAATAATGATGATGTATGGTTTTCCTTTAGTAGCGATTCGATGCTTTCGTCGAATCAGGTGCACCGATGTGTTACTGCTCCTGATGACAAAGTGTGGTTTGGATATAATGCTTTTCCTGACACTGATTCCTCGATTATGATGTTTTCGTTCGACCCATCGAACAATGAGTGGAATTTTATACAAAACCGTTTCAATAACATGGAAGGAACCGTTGCCATCTGGGATATGAAATTTGATACCAACAATAATATGTACCTTCCTGTAGCTGGTCCTTCAGACAAACTACAGGTCAT
>LJNI01000012.1 GCA_001303225.1 candidate division TA06 bacterium DG_78
CAATCGGCAATATATTACCAGGTGATAGCACACAGGTTACCTTTCCCGATGCGTTTATCTTTGTAAGTGGCACCTATACCGTGACTGTGTATACGCAACTCGCAGGCGATGAAAATTCGAGCAATGATACCTTAGAAAAAGTCATCGAGACATATGACCCAGGTGTTGCCGAAGGAAGTTCTGATCCTCAAACATTCTCTTTTGGTTTAAAGAATAATCCAGTTAAAGGCAAGGCATTATTTAATTTAGCACTCCCTAACGAAGCTACAATTAACCTACGGATTTATGATGTCTCTGGTCGATTGGTTGATAACCTTGTATCAGGGAGAAAGTCTGCTGGATATTATAACATTTTATGGGATTCGAAGACCGCTTCAGGTATTTATTTCTACAAATTTCAATCACCATGGAAGAATGAAGTTGGTAAATTGATACTCGTTAAGTGAGAAACAGTCCTCCACATGCCTGAAAATGGAGACGGGTATGGCGTTAATGCCACACCCGTCTCCACATTTTTTGTAAATATTACTTTTTTAAAATTTTATTTCTAAACCGATCCGTGCCCTGCGTGGTGAAGAATAGGCTTGAGGCCAATCATCACTGGCAATCATGAAATCCCTATACGACGTGTATTCTTCATATGCAGATATATAGCCATCATGATTCAAATCAGTACCAGGATGGTAATAGCCACTCGCGATCGACATACCACCCGTAAAATTCTCAGGAAGAATATCCTCTATCGGTACAATTGGACCATGTTCAGCAATGAGCGTTCTTTCGTCAAGGATATTAATGACTTCCAGATTTACATTGAGAGAGAGTCTACCGAGTTTAAATAACTTCGAAATGACGCAATCGATCTGGTTGCGAAATGGAAATCGGAAGATATTCCTCTCTTCATATTTACCTTCAGATCCTGGGGGAGTATAGGGGAAACCAGGGCCGATATATCCGAAAAGATATAGTTTTGTTTGCAAAGGAAGATTCACGGCCCCCTGAATGAAAATCCGATGGCGCTGGTCAAAATCGAGGTTATATTCTTGAGTAGGTGGGTGATCTATCGGGTCGGGATTTTGATAATAGTATCGATCAAAAACTTCATCAGCATACGAGCTCGTGCCTCGTGCCCACGACAGGGTATAAGAAATCTTCCCATTTATTATTGGATTAGTAAAATCCAGAATCGCCTCAATCCCTTTAACGTTTGCATATTCAACATTCAGATATGACGTATAGCCTCTATCAGATTGTACAACAGGTACCCATCGACTTCCGACAAGGCCTGTGACATCTTTATAGAACGTATTAACAGTGAGGCTTACGTTCTTACGGATTTCTCCCTGTAACCCTATTTCATAACTCATGGTCTGTTCTGGTTCAAGATTGGGGTTACCAACGATGCCTCTGATATAATTAAAAAGATAGAGCATGTACGATGGAAATGGTAAAAGATTGTAGTAACTATACATATGATCGTATAATGGTGGTTGGGTATATTTGCCAATATTTGCCCTGAAGAGAAATTTTTCCGTAACCATAAATGAAAACCCGACCCGTGGCGAAATGATTGTTTTAGGTTCTACGCCTGGGATATCACTGGAAAAATAGTCATACCTGCAGCCAATTTTTGCATATAAACCTTCATAATCAATATTGTCTTGGACATAGAGAGCGATCTCTTTTGGTTTATAGTGCCATTCATCAATGAATGGATCAGTCGTATCACTACTGAGAAAGTAGGTGAAGTTCTCTAAATCATTATAGACATATTCACATCCTGCTTTTATTTCATGGTATTTATGGACCTGAAGAACCGTCTTTACGTGTGTTTTTAAAACCTGAGAGGATTTATCCCGATATTCGGGATAATCTCCTTCAGTCCGCATAGTGTACACGTAAACTCCAAATGGATTCATATACCCGCCATGAGGATACTCTAAGGTATTGTAATTGCGGAAATCAAAGTCATCGAATATACCATAGGCACCTGCTTCTCGTACTCCAGTCTCTCTTTTTGTGTATAGTCTGCTGAGCGTTATGTGAAAAAGCTTCTTTGAATCTGGCAGAAAATCTATATTTAATGCCTGGAAATTACCTTTTCTCAAATCTGATCGGTAGTGATCAAGGTGATACCTAAATCGCTCATAGTAACGGTCGAATTGGCTTCGTGAAAGTGCGCCGCTCAAACTCATGCGTAATTTCCCTGAAGGCGCTATTAGCCATTTTCCGTACAGAGCATAATCATCACGTTCTTTATGTGGATACTTGTAGAGTCGTGGATCCCAATCATCAGTATGCATGATATCGAGCGATAAAAATCCTTTATATTTTTGTGAAACTGGCAGGTGTGCTGACGCTTGATAATTTTCATAACCGAAATCATAGTAAAAAGGCATGATTGTTTCGGTCTTGCCATACACAGTTGTCTGCAGGTTATCCTGAGGATAGGCAGTGATAATATTTATAACACCTGACATTGCCCTGCCGTACTCAGCATCAAAAGCGCCAGGCATAAATACTATCTCATCAATAATGCTTTTTGAGAACGTAATACCTGGGTCACCAGTCTGGGGGTCGATGATTGAAACATTATCAATCATGTATTGCACTTCAGTTGCCCGACCACCACGTACATGTAGGGCAGTATCCATTGTCGCGACTGATGGTTGAAGGGAAATCAAATGGGTAGTATAGTCAATAGGCACATGAGCAATCTCTTCTTTCCTGATGATATACGTCGTACCAACCATGTCTTTAGTCACTACGGGCCGTTCATCAGTAACCGTAATCGGTTCAATCTCAATTGGCGTCTGTTTGAGCGTTACATTGAGACGTACAGTGTGATCAATTTCAACAACAACATTTTTTATGATCTTTGTCTGATATCCAATATACGAAATTTCTATATCATAAACACCAGACTGGACATTCAGAAAATAAAAATAGCCATCTTCATCAGTCGCAGTTCCCATTTGAGTCTTCTCGATGATAACATTGACAGAGGGGAGAGGTAGCTCAGTATCTTCGTCTCGTACAATACCTTGAATCTTGCCACTGACACTAGTTATAATAAAAATAGTGAGAAATAAATGCATTTATTGCTTCCGATTAAATTATAATAAGAACCCCGTTTATTGTCAAGTATAATATGACACTGATAAGCACTGATAACTATTCCACTTTTTCGCAAAAGTGGAGAGCTACTAACTTTTCTTATCTAGTAATATAATATGTCCAAAGTACAATACAAATACCTAAGTAAAATTCCATATTAAACAAAATAGAGAGACGTTAAAGTACAAACACTTGGCTGTGATTTTAATCGTTATTTTTTAATCAGGATATTGAACAATGACATCACCAAAAGGTTCGGTTGTAAAGGTGTCAATGACCAATTCACTCTGTTCTCCATAATCAGCAGCAAAAAGCTTAACTCGTAATGTTCCTACTTCAACACATTTATGAAACGTTCCTATGAAAACGTCATTTGTATCCTCATATTCGCTTAAAGAAGATACATAATACTCAGGTACATAACCTACCACATATGTTTCCTCTTCGATATTACTATACGTTCCTGCGAAGGGAAGCCCTTCAGAACCTTCAACATGTATGTAGATGACTTTCGGATAAAACTTCTTGGATTCTATACAGACAGTAAAAAGGAGTAGAAGAATACCTATGATGAACAATTTTTTCATAACATTTCTCCTTTTAAGTTTTCATCTGAACAGATAAAATTACTATCTTATGAAAATCATACGTCTTGTCTCGGCATAATCACCTGCTCCAAGTTGATAGAAGTATACACCACTTGATACTTTGTGGCCTTGATTATCACAACCATCCCATATTACTTCATGCTGACCAGCAGGCATTGTTTTGTTCACTAGTCTTTTCACTAATTTACCGCAGATATCATAAATAGATAAATTGATTTTTGTTGGAGATATAACCGAATACTCGATAGTCGTATTCAAATTAAATGGGTTCGGATAGTTTTGATTAAGATACTGAATTCCTGAGTGAATGTTTTCATTATCTTCTTCAAATATTCCCGTGACAATCGGATAGTGGTATCCCATGTCTACTGGTGTTGCATCAGGAGCTTGATCTGTTCGTGTAGTACCATCAGGAATCAAAGAGCTTGGGTTTCCTGAATCTACACATGGACTCTGTTGCGCCTGACCTGCTGCAATTTGGCTAAGGTAATAGTTACCAAGCGGACCTAACACAAAAAGCGGGTCAGCATCGATATTACCGACACCAGCCCAACCTCCTTCAACATCAGAGTAGGTGATTGTTATGTTACTTGAACCATCTTGATATATCTCACCTGCTCCAGGTAATGCACTGTCACCCCAAATAATACAGTTAATAACTGTCGGAAAGCAATTTGTATAACAATAAATACCTGCACCATTGCCACCAACACCAGTTGTTATATTATTTGTGAACGTGTTCCCATCCATGGTCGGAGAGCATTGACTATAACAGTATATTCCTCCACCCCAAGATGCTGTATTGTCTGTTATCAGGTTATCAGTTATGTCTGGAGAAGACATCCATTCGCAGTAAATACCGCCGCCATGTTGCCCTGTATTATTTACGATCATATTGTTTTTAATGGTCGGAGATGACTCGCTAAGATGTATTCCGCCTCCTTGCAGGATAGACGTATTTTGACTGATTATATTGTTTTCGATATTTGGATGAGAATACCAGTCACAATAGATCCCGCCACCAAATTGGCCAGCCGTGTTTAAGGTGATTGTATTGTTTATAATAATTGCGTCAGAATAGTACCAACAATAGATCCCACCACCATCCCAATAGGTTGCTGTATTTTCGCTGATTGTATTACTGTCAATATAACAATCTGCATTATGAAGATAGATTCCACCACCTTCAGTACCAGCTGTGTTATGTGTGATTGTGTTTCCTATAATAGTTGGTGAACAGTTGATGCAAAAGATTGCACCGCCATACCAGCTGGCTGTATCATTCATGATTGTATTATTTCTAATAATCGGGTCAGCATATTCGCAATAGACAGCACCACCAGTGTGTGCATAATGTTCAGTAAACACGTTGCTCTCAATGGTCGGAGAAGAATTTTTGCAATAGATTGCGCCACCTCCATCGTTTAAGGATTGCCATACATGTCCATGTTTGATTGTGAATCCTCTTACAATCGAGTTGGAATCCTCTCCGCTATGGAAATAGAATCCGCGGTGTGGATTAAGAGAATCTGCCTGACAATCGATAATCGTAACTACTGATCCATTTTCTGATGTTACAAGAATTGCCTTTCCGCCAAAATCAATGTCTCGATTTCCAAGACCTATGTATGTACCATCCGCGACGAGCACTGTATCACCTGCAGACGCCGAGTCGATTCCTGCCTGAATATGTGGACACTGGCTCGGTACACGCCAGGTAGTTGCCGAAATATGCGTACACAGTACAGAAAACAAAACTAAGCATACTACAATCTTTATATCTTTCATGATACCCTCCTTTGTATTTAAGTATAGTTAGTCTATTATGGCTGTCAAGGGAAAAACAAGAATATCTATAATTACTGTCTAAGACAAATTTACTGTATTCAAAAAATAGGGGAGAGGCAGCAAAAAATATAGATTGAAGGGTCAATATAAGTAGTTTGTTGATCATAGAGAATGGTTTCAAAAAATTTAAGGGCGGCAAAGCCGCCCTTTTCAAAGTTATTTGTTCTTATTAATAGGAATCTCTAATCTTTTTGTTCTCCGTTATTTCCATCCCCACAAATCTCAATACACATCTTAACCATGCGTCTTAATGCGGCGACAACAGTCGATTTTTCGTAGAATTCTCTTTTAAGTCCACCGTATTCTTCACCTTCTAAACCAACGTCTTTGATTAATTCATTATCGGACAAACCTTCAGAAAATCTTCCTTTAATTCTATTATTCATCTAGGCTCCTTTTTAATGCTCCTTTTTAATTTAGACAGCGATTATATCTAAAAGTTAATACATGTCAATACTCTCTTAATTGTTGTTTTGCTTTTTTCTAACGCATTGTTTTCTAAAAGGAGAGAGTTACAAATAAATGGCTTTAAATAATCTATTTTGGTGCTTATCACAAAATTGCTTGAATAACTTATATTTTCTTTCTAAGTATTGGGTGGATGGGACGTTGTCGTATAAATAGTGATATAGTTTAATGCAATGTGAGCCTGTGTATCTAAAATAATAACTCGGTACCTTCCCTTGTTTTATATAAATTTTCCTTTTGGAAAAACCAGCTTTGTCGAATTCAGTAAACATGCCTTCAATGAACTTTAAAGAACCACTAACAAAGCTGGCTCTAATATAATTGGGCCTGCGTTTTTCATAATATACCGAACCATCACCATCCCAGCAACCCCTGATGAAATGTCTCACATATTCTCGCGGTATACTAGGGAATTCTACATTAAGACTTTTAGTAGGATTCAATCCAAGCCTTAGGAGATCCTGAAAAATAGGTGTGCAGTCAATATTGAACGAATAAACAGCACCCGCTACTATATTTCCGTATTTTCTCCTCTGCCTAAACTGTATTTTAGCGTTGCAGCCCATAAGAACTAAGATTTTTCTCAGAAATTCAGGCTCTTTTTGTGCTATACTAAGTGATGGTAATCTCCGAGTCGTTGTTTTTGTAACTTGTTTTCGGTAACTCAGGCAACCATCAGTATATATAACTCCTAATACATAAGCCATTTCATTCGCCCATGTAGAGAAGAATTTTTCATTTAATGTGACTTTGTGGAGAACAACAGAGTGGCTGTGTCCTTCAGCATCGGTTCTTTCAAATACCAGCTTGTTCTGATTTAAAGCAATCCTTCTTGCTGAGCGTTTAGTTCTTAATGGTATTTCTAATTCTTTCATCTTTTTGTATACAAATTGTCTAGTGCATCCACACTCCTTGGCGATATCGGTCGGCGATTTTTTTCTTTTGAAATATTCCTCAATTAAATGATGTTTGGTTAATACCTTGCTGGCTATTTTTAATCCTCTAGGATGACTTTTATGTTTCTTTTCAATCTCCTGTTGGTAACATCTTGCACAAAACCCCTTGGCACGATGTTTTTCTTCAGTAGTACCACATTTCCGACACCTACTATATTTACGAGCCCACATAAATGATAATATTAAAAAATTATCGCCTGTCAAGCGCAGGGGGAGAGGTTATTTGAAATATTACGCATTGCATTGTGTGTTAAAGTAAGTTCGGATTTTATAAAGGTTGTACTCTCTTATGCAATTAGTCTAGCAGTAATATGGAAGGTTATTATCAGCTCGCTAGGGAGGAGATTGTAGGATACATTGATTGTTCGGTCATTTCTGCTAGTTTACGGAATATATATTATCAGACGTTGATGATTTCTTAAGATATTGGTTGGTGTTTACCTCTATTGCATAAAATAACACTATTTCAATTATTTCCTTGTCTTCTAAAAATGAACCATGTCAGAGCTTAGTGACTGGTTAATTGGGACTTATTTGTGTTTTTACTTGTTTAATTGGTCACCAGAACTACCGTATTTTTCTAAAATCAAGCTCTACCCTGTCGACTTTTTTGAAGAGATTTCATATACAAATTATTTCGAATGTTGGGTCTGACCGTGAATGAGAACTGAGTGTATGCAGAATACTATGCTGTGGGCTGTGTAGAATGATTACAAGGGCATTATAACAGTACAATGGGCTTTTTATCGCTAATAGGCGAAAAAGGAACTGTGCAGTAAAGTTGCGAGCACGATCTTATTGTACTAAATTACAAAGGTCTATTAGATAGTCTTATATGATGACAGAATTTACTTTAATAATTATTAATAAATACTTATATTTAGTGGATATTTACTAATTCTTTAACCAAATTCTATGTTATTGACTGTCTGTAAGATCCTTGAGTAGTTCTCTTACCCTTATTTCATCGCTTTTTTTGACGATGAGTTTCACCTGGCCGACGAGAGGTTTGACAACATAGAGGGAGGACTCACCTTTGAAATAGTAGTTAATGTTCTCAGCATCGAGGAGCGACTTTATAAAAACCACATCTGCCATATCATAGGTTGAAAACACCTCTACAGGTTCTCCATCGGAAAATTGTGGTTTTGGTTCTTGTGGTACTCTATCAACCAGATCAACATCACATTCTGGGCATATGATTATGCCATGTCTATATTCAGATTTACACTTCGGACAAATCATTGTGGACTACGATTTTTTTAGAAATTGCAAGAGTTGATCAGGCACTATACTGTGCTGTTCTCCGGTTTTCATATCTTTAATTGCATACATACCCTTTTCCGCCTCGTCTTCCCCATATAGTATGACATAATCAACTTTCAGGCGGTTTGCCTGCCTTAACTGATCTTTAATAGAATCTTCAGGAGCTGCCATAACACAGATGAAATCGTTTTTAACCAATGTATCCCTTACTTTGAGCATAGTTTCAACATACCTCTCCCCTATTACTGCGATGTAAATTGATGTTCTGTCCTCCAATTGTGGCACGTCTTGGGGAAGAGCGAGCAACATCCGTTCTGGTCCCATTGCCCAACCTAAACACGGTATATCACTACCACCAAGTTCCTTCATCAATAAATCATAACGACCACCAGCAATAATGGTGTCCTGGGCACCGAGTCCTTTTTGTTTGAATTCAAAGACTGTTCTCGTGTAATAATCAAGACCTCGGACGAGCTTTTTGTTTTCTTTAGAATCAACTTTAAAAATACCCAAATATTTTTTAACATGAGCATAGTGTTCTCGGCACTCAAGACAGAGATGATCTGTGATCATCGGAGCCCTGTCATAGATTTTCTGGCATGTTTCCTCTTTGCAGTCAAAAATACGAAGGAAATTTTTTCCGAATCTCCGCTGACAATCAGTACATATTGTATTCATGTGCGGTTTTAAATAGCTCTTTAATATATTTTTATAAGCAGACCTACATTTTGGACAACCAATTGAATTGATTTCGATGAAGAAATCATACGCACCGATAATCTCTAAAAACCGCTTAGCCTGTTCGATTATTTCGGCATCGTAAAAGGGCTGAGATTCTCCTAAGAGTTCGATACCGATTTGTTCGAATTCACGATACCGTCCTTTTTGAGGCCGTTCTTTACGAAACATTGATCCTATATAGAGAAACCGAGCAGGAAGTGATAATTTATTTTCAATAAATGCCCTCCATACTGAAGCAGTACCTTCTGGTATAAGTACGTACACTCTTTTGTCGATAACCCACGGTATCTTTAATTCTTGATAACCACTCTTTTTGAAAAAACGGCGGGCGATACTATTTACTGTCTCAAGCCGTTCTAATTCAAATCCAAATAGATCCCTGGTTCCTTTAGGCTTTTGATAGATCATTTCTCGAACTCCTCTTTTTGAGTACAAAATAGATAACAATCAAACCCAAAAGACCAGCAACAATATCGAGTATTTCAAATTCACGCCCAGGAATAAATACCTGCTGCACTTCTGCGACTACAACAACACCACACCCGAGCATAAAGAATTGTCGAGTTTTTAAAAGGCCTATTTCTAGTATACCCAAAATACCGAATATGACAAAGTGGTATAGTTTATCTATGGGTACTTCTTTAATCTTTGGTGTTTCTAAAGTCGGATAACCAGTGAGTGCCAAGATTATGATGATCCAGAGAATTAAAAATATTATCTGTGTTTTTCTTTTCATGTTTTCTCTCGTTCTCCTATCAATCGAACGACCTCTTCTGCTGTTTTTGCTGCCAATAGTTCGGTTCTCATGCTACCATCATTCAGCAAGTGTAAACAGTGTGCTAAAAGAGCAGAATGAGTATCAGATTTTGAAAAAAGACAGAGAAATATAATTTTTACTGGGAGACGATCAAAACTATTTAAATCGATCCCCTTATGGCTGATTGCGACAATTATTTCAGTCCCGAATTTATCATCCAGGATGATCCGGGGTACTGCGATACCCTTTCCAAGAGCAGTAGGCATGAGTGATTCCCTCTTTAGCAACGATGCAATAATTTCAGCGTGGTTTTTCCTCTGGCTCCTCATTAGCATTTTTGCCAATACCTGTTCTAACCCCTTTGCTTCAAGATTTAGGAGTATCCTAGCTTGAAGTATGTATTTAGTTAGCATATTTTCTAATTTTCATAATCCTCGAAGGCATCGAAACATTTCTTCTCGGCTCCGCAATCTGGGCATCCCCAATGTTCAGGAAGTTCTTCAAAATGCACTACTGGGTAGATACCAGATTCAGGGTCTCCAATCCTTGAATCATAAACGTATCCACACATTGCACAACGCCACTTTTTCATTTACACTCTATTTTTAATATTTCATTTTTTAACATTGATGCACAGTTTCAAGTACATACTGTATGAGTTGTTCCATGGCTTTTGCCAAATCAGCATCAGATACAAAAGTAGTGAAGTTTTTTCCTCCACCCACGACATCAGAAACGAGAAGAAAAGAAGCCGTTTTTATGTTATTCTTATTCGCCAAGTAGTATATGAGACTTGTTTCCATTTCTACTGCGATGATACCTTTCTCCCGTAACTTCGCTACGTAGTCAGGAAATGGGTTATAAAAAACATCCACCGTTGCAACGCCACCAAAGTAAACACTGATTCCCATCTGTTGAGCAACATCTGAAGCGACTCGGAGAATATCAAATGTTGCGAACGGAGCATGAGGTCTTCCATTCAGATAGGTACGTGTTGTTCCATCAAATGGTGAGGCAGCTACTACTGCAATGATGTCGAGTGGTTTTATGTGTTTACCAATTCCTCCGCAGGTCCCAATTCTTACTAGTGTTTTGACACCGAGTTGAATGAGTTCCTCAACGATGATCGCAGCTGATGGACATCCCATGCCTGTAGTCTGCACTGAAATTTTTTTATTTTTATACGTTCCAGTATAGCCGAGTAAACCTCTGTTTTTGTTCACCAGTGTAGAGTCTTTTAGAATTTCTCCAATCTTCTCAGCCCTTGCAGGATCTCCTACAAGAAGAACAGTGGAAGCATAATCATCTTTATTTGCTTTTAGATGAATCGGCATCTAGTCTTTCCTTTCATCTATTGTTCGATAATAATTCTGCATCATGTGTAGTGAGTTCTTCAATATACTGGAGTAGTGAGTCGCGGTACTGTTCAAATGCAGAAAAATATTGTTTTTTTACAGATGGCGCACGTGGAATCTTTACCTTCAAAGGATTTATTGCAACACCATCTTTATGCATTTCAAAATGCAGGTGTGGACCAGTCGAAAGGCCAGTAGAACCTACGTATCCTATTAGTTCACCCATCTTCACCCTTTTGTTTGTATTCACTCCTTTTGCGAACTTTGAGAGGTGGCCATATCGGGTTTTAAAACCATTCTTGTGCTTTATTTCTACAAGATTACCATACCCACCTTTCCATCCCTTGAACGAAACTACGCCGTCACCAATTGTTGACACTGGAGTACCGATCGGAGCAACATAATCCAGTCCGTGGTGGGGACGCCAAATTTTCAAAATTGGGTGAAACCGTTTTTTGGTAAAATACGAACTTATATACGAATACCTCAATGGTGACTTCAAGAGCGATTTTCTGAGAGATTCGCCTTTGAGATTATAGTAGTCTTCGTGACCCTCTGGATCACGATAATATATACCGTTGTAATCTCCAACGTATTCTCCTTTATATCTCATCATGATTAAATTATTGTATTCTAAAAAGATCGAATCACAGAATGTTTTCTCCATGAATATGAAAAAGGAATCACCCTCACGAGTATCAGTAACAAAATCGATCTCCCAGGCAAAAACATCTGCATATCTGAATACTAAGTTAGGTGTTTCTCCCATCTCTAATATTGCATCGTAGAGTGTTGTTTTTATTGTACCTTCGAAGATACAAGTAACTGTATCAACGTAGGGGAATTTCATAGCTACAACAAAGTGATTATCATTGTTCATAATATAATAAGTATTCATGAGATTCTGATAATAGGTAAGTTTCATAAATACGTTATTTTTTGTAAGGACGTGTATTGAATCTCCAGGTAAACAATGTCTAAAAGGAAAACCACCGTGCTCTAATGCTTCGATTATGGGGCGACACAATGTTTTATGCGGTAAAACGTTGGCAATTATTGTTTCAAAAAACTCATTTTTTTTGACTATGTGTGTAATTTCTCTGTACACCTCTTCTTCGACTGGTTTTTTCCCCGGACAACTCACAAAGATAAAAAAGAATAACAATAGAAGATTAAATTTTTTCATTTATGTAATCTTTAATCCACTCTTTACAAATTATATTTTTATAAGCAAACGATGAACCATCAATACTTAATTTAGGAATATCTTGGAGTGGACTAATTATTTTTTGAAGGTCATTAAATCCCCAAATGTCAAATTCTACTTGTAGATATTTCTTTTTAAATCTTGATGTTATATTGGCTGAATACCCAATTTTACTTATTACTTTTCGCAGATCATTGGTCCTCATCTTGGTTGTCACTGAAAGATGTAAATGAGTGTAATTTTTAATAATACTCCAATTAAAATTGGGAAATACAGAAATAATACCTTTGCGGTTTTTCTTGCTCCATATAAGACTAGAGAGCTTTACCTCGGTTTCAGATTTTGGTTTTAGCAGTATCTGATTGATTTTCATATAGTTTAATTTCGACATAACAAATAATTTAGCAATATTCTTCCAATCGTTTTTTAAAAGTACCTGTGGAACAGTGACATTATATTCACCAACTCTATATACCTCTGCATACCTTACTCCGAGTACTTTATAAATCTTTCTATACGTATCATCGAGGTCTTGAGTATACAACAAAAGTGACATATCGGGACAAACTCCTCGGGGGTAGGTTATATTCTCGACTATTTCTTCAAGATATGGAATGGATTTTTCTGGTTTGAATTTTGGTGTAGATTCAACCGCAACAAGGGCGTAAAACCATTTGCCACCAGTTATTTTAGGCAAAAATAATTTAAGTCCATAGCTGCCTATAAACCCAGAGTCTTCAAAATTTTTAATTCTGAGAAGAATTTCTTCTTCGGTAATATGAAATTTATTGGTAATTTCGTTGATCGCAACACTACCCTCTAGTTCTAACTGTCGTATGAGTTTCAAATCTATTGGGTCGATGATCACGAAAGGATTATAAATAAAAATTAATAAAAGTCAATATCAAATAATTACAGAAACTGAGGATTGGATGACAGCAATTAATAAACGTTAGAAAATCATCTCTGTAATCTGGGAAAATCGTTGTAATCACTACTTTCCGATGCAAAACTCATCGAAAATGCGGTTAAGAATCTCGCTATTAACAACCTTACCGGTTAATTCACCGATCATATCTAATGCACAATGCATTTCAAAGGCGATTGTCTCCAAACTCGGCGCTTCACGTGTATTTATAAGGAATTGTTTCACTTTTTCTAATACTTGAATATGTCTCTGTCGTGTAAGTAAAATGTTCTGAAAATCTCTCTGCGGAACTAAAACTTTCTTTATTACATCTTTAAGCATGTCGATATGTTGTCCTGTTTTTGCCGATATTTTTATAGAATCAGATAATATCGTACTATTATCTAACCGGAGGTTCAAATCTATTTTGTTGACAATGAGTATGTTCTTTTTCTCCTTAGTAAGACTGTAGAGATAAATATCTTCTTCGTTCATAGGTTCTGAACCATCAAACATGAGCATAATCAGATCTGCTTGTCCAATGAGTGTTTCTGAACGGTCCCGAGCTATTTCATCAGGCCCCTGTGCTTGAAGATAAAACCCTGCAGTATCGAAGAGTCTAAGATACAGTCCTGCAATTTCGACGCGCTCCTCGATATAATCCCTCGTGGTTCCAGGTTTATCGTGAATAATGACTCTATCATAGCCTATGAGTTTGTTAAAAAGAGTAGATTTACCAACATTTGTTCTGCCCATGATGAGTGTCTTGTAACCCTCTTTAAATTTCATACCAATTTGGGCTCCTTGCAAAAGATTTTCAATCTCTGCAATCATATCCTCGTTCTCTTTGGTCACGTAACGACTATCATACTTCACGTCTTCTTCTTCAGGAAAATCGATATGTGCTTCAACTAATGTGAGTAAATCTACAATTTTTGATTTTAATTCATAAATCTTATTCGAAAGTTTGCCTTCATATTGTTCGATTGCGAGCCTCCTCGCTTCATCGCATGGTGCATACACTGTATCAAGTACTGCCTCTGCTTGTAAAAGATCTATTTTACCATTCAATAATGCTCGTTTTGTGAACTCTCCTCGTTGCGCAACCCGAGCACCAAGGTTTGTGAGGAGACTAATGATCTGTTCAATAATTAAAGGATTACCATGACAGGAGATCTCGACGACATCTTCACCTGTATAAGAGTGGGGGCTAAAAAAGAATGTTGCAAGGACAGTATCGATGATACAATAATCATGAGGATGAATAATCTTGCCATAATATGCACGGCTAGCTTGCACGTCGCGCACATTATCTTTATGAACAAAGATTTTTTGGGTTAATGGAATGGCGTTTCCGCCACTTAACCTAATGACGGCGATACTAGAATATCCTGCAGGCGTTGCACAAGCAACTATTGTATCATTGATGTCCATCCCGTTAGATAAAGAAAAACTCATTTGAAAAAGACAACAGAATCGAATAAATTGTTCAGATCACTACGAGACGCTATTTTGTATGTGTATCTAATGGGACTCATCGCTCGGTGCAATGATTACATTCTTACTTACTCCTTTTCCAATGGTATAGAGTTTGACACCCTTGATTGCACTCAGTGTGCTTTCAACAACCTGTTGTTCTCTTCTCGTGAGCGGATCCAATGCCATCTCCCTGCCAGTCTGCAAGACGATGCGTGCTATTGCTTCAGCCTTTTTCTTCAAAAAATTATTCCTGCGCATTCGGTAGCCACCTACATCAACAAGTATTTTAAGATTAGGATGAAAACGTTTCATTAACCGTGAGATCAAATATTGCAGTGACCACAGTGTCTCGCCCTTTTTCCCAATAAGAATTGCATCAGTATGTCTCGTTTTGATATTCAAATAGAGTCCACGGTCGTCCTTTGTAACAGTGATTGTGGGTCTAAACCCGCAACTGGTAAGCATAAAATTTGTCAGTGCGATTAAATGTTGGCGAGGCTCTTTTACTGTTAGTTTAATCTTAGTTTCATTTTCATCTTGAGACATAATTTCATGATCAACTTCTTCTTGCCTTACCCTTAGTTCCTGTATTCCCCTTTCGATTGCTTCATTGAGATCCTTACCAGACGTTTCAACCACTTTCATGTTATTCCTCCTCTTTTTGTTATGTAATGTTCGACTAACGTTAAAATATTATAGGTGAACCAATATAACTGCAAACCTGATGGTAGATTTAAAAATATTATTACTAAAAAGATTGGCATAAATAAAACCATAAATTTTTGTCGAGGATCGACTGTAGTTTTTAATGACTGGATGAGCATCATCACACCCATTCCAATAGGCAGCACATAATAAGGATCTTTGAGCGACAGGTCGGTTATCCACAAGATGAATGGTGCCTGTCTGAATTCAATCGAGGTGATGAGAGTCTGATAGAGAGCAAAAAATATCGGCATTTGGATCAAGAGTGGAAGACAACCTGAGAAGGGATTTACCTTGTATGTCTTATAGAGTTGCATCATTTCCTGATTAAGTCGCTGTGGATTATCTTTGTACTTCTTTTGAATTTTCTTTAATTCTGGTTGGATCATTTGCATTTTGTGCTGTGATATGATCATCTGTCGAGAGAGCGGAAAGAACACAGCCTTTATCAATATAGCGAAGAGCATAATTGCGAAACCATAATTTTTGAGAATAGAGTAGAAGAAGTTAAAGATTGCGAGAATGAATCGTGATATTGGTCCCCAAATTCCACCAGATGCTATATCTTGGTAATTTTTCTCATATTTTGCGAGTTCTGAATATTTAATAGGAAGAAGGAGAACTGAAACTTCAATTTTCTCAGCACCTACAATTTCAGCACCATATCTATTCCCTCCGCCTCGCATGTAGAATGGACAGCCGAAAATAGCTGTCGTGACGTCGTCAAGTAATTCCTGAGTTACCTCTTTCCCTACATCATCAGTTTCTTTTGGTATTTTATAAAAATTGATAGCTTCAATTGTTGCGAGATTATTGACCGCCAATACGAAATATTTGCTCCTCAAAGCAAACCAATCTAATGTTCCAGAATATCGAAAGGCATCTTTGATATCTCCCTTAATACTCTTCACTTTCGCATCTTTTACATAAACACCAAAATGTCTCAGGTCCTCTCCCCTATTTTTTAGTTCGGTGATACTAAGTCCTGCCCTCATACTCAGGATTTGAGAATCTTGAGAGGTATGACTTGTTAATCGAAACCCGAGGGGATCATTAAAATAATAGACCTTGGTTATGGTGGTTGCACCATTGCGATACGTAAATACAACAGAGTCATTTAAAATAGAATAATCAAAATTAACAATGTCATGAGAAGCGTTGTGTTGTTTACTCAAGAAAAGATATCTATCTCTGGGGATGATATCGATATTGTATTTTTTAAGATAGAACGACTGGACTGATGCACCGATATTTGATAAGACCACCCTGATTTCTTCTCTATCAATGATAATAGTATCGCCTGATACTGTATCGGCAATAACCTCTATCGATTCTGTTTCTTCAACATCAGCAGGAATGACAACATTTTCGAGTGAATCATCAGTGACTGTCTCAATGGGAGCCTGTGGTTTTTTGGGTTTATACAAAAGACTCCAGAGCAATAGAATACCAATTATCAAGAGAAATGCTACTGCTGTTCGGGTTCGGTCACTCATGTTCCACCTTGTTTACTATTGTGCGTGAGGAGGGAACTGGATCCCAACCACCAACACAAAAAGGATTGCACCTCACAATACGCCAAACACTTAATAAACCACCCTTAACCACACCGAAACGGTCAATTGCCTCGATTGCATAGGTAGAACAGGTTGGTTCAAACCGACATACCCTCGGAAATAGCGGTCCCAGAATACATTGATATGCCTTAACGATCGCTATGGCAATTGCCTTCAACGTTGCTCCTTGAATATTGTGAGGATATTTTGCACAGTGTCAAGGTCGAGATGACCTCGTGCATAGAAGATGACTTTGAGATCCTTAAAAATATCTTTATTCATGCGATATGCCTCCCTTAAAATTCTCCTGATTCTATTCCGCTTAACCGCGCCGCCAATTTCCTTGGAGGCAACAAAACCAGCTTTCCGGCCTTCCCCAGGTCGATAGATTATAACGAGATTCCCACGTGAAAATCTGCTTCCTTTCGAGAATAGCCTTCGAATTTCTCTTTTTTTCTTCAGTCTCTCGGTTTTTGGTAAGCCGTACTTCTTAAGCTTATAATGTTTACGTTCTTTTCGCCCGTTTAGGTTAGGCTTCTGATTGCTCCTAGACGACAAGCCTTTTTCTACCTTTTTTCCTGCGCCGGCTCAGAATTTTCTTTCCACCTTTACTCTTCATCCGTTTTCGGAATCCATGTGTCTTTTTCCGTTTTCTTCGACTCGGCTGATAAGTCCGTTTCATTTATCTATTATACATAAAGAATAAAAGAAGTCAACAGCTTAACACACAAACGGCTTATAGCGACAACTACTTGACGAGGCATAATAAATATTTATAATATTTTACATCATGGTTGAGAAGGTTACTGACATAATCTTGGCATTAACAAAAGCGATAAAGGCATTCCAACTTTATGGTATAGACCATCCTTCATCCAAAAATTTTTACACGCCATTATATCAAAAACTCTTTGAATTTCTCGAAGAGAATAGTGAATTGACCTTCCAGATTGAGCGGTTTACTATTCGCTATTCAAATCAGATTGTTTATGAAGAAACAGAAAAGGATATCAATATTGCCTTTAAGCTGTTTCGAGACGGTATTAGGAGTGTCGGTTTTACTGAAGGATTAGCATCAGATGAGTTATTACGTTTTTTAGAAATTATCTCTCGTCCATCAGAGAAACAGGATATCGTCCTCAATCTGTGGGAGACCGATTTTATTCATATCCATTTCTATGTTGTAGAGGAAGAGGATGAAAAGGTAGACTATAAAGCCCCGAGTGAACCAGCACAAAAGATTGATTACAACACATGGATTAAGGACATGATGAGTAAAGAAAATATTGATCTAACAATACCAATGATACCAGATCTCAGCTTTGATGAAATCAAAACGTTGAAGAATGAAATTACGTACAACGAAAAGAGTTCAATGATTCCACTGACAATTAATACACTTGTCTGTTTTCTTGATATTGAGAAGTCAAATGAGGTTATTGAAAGTTTAATCAAACTTCTTGAACAGTGTATTCAAAATAGGGATTTTTATAATGCGCGGATAATCGTACACAGTTTACTCAAGTACCCGGACGTCAGTGTAATTGAAAAATTTGAGAATGAAACAACGATATCTGGCTTTAAAAAATTATTTGACATACCAGAAGATGATATTTTTAACGAATTTGTTGCATTCATTGGATTCTTTTCAAAAAAATCTATACCCCATTTTATCAGAATGACTGCACATGTCAGACGTCAGGACCGATTAGATGCATTACGACATAGAATTGCATACATTGCACAGGATGACGTAACTCCGATTGCCGATTTTTTGAAGAGTGATGATACCCCATCCTTGATTAATGCAATTGCTATTCTCGGTATCACGAAGGTAAAAGATATCGTCTCTTTGCTCCAGCCATTATTGAGGCACCCGGATCCAAAAGTGAGGATTGCAGTAGTATCGACCTTAGGACAAGTTGGTAGTCTGTCGCTCGTTACACAATTTATTGATGATGTTGATCTCGATGTAAGAATTAGGGTATTGCAGGTTCTCACACAAATGAAATATCCAAGCATATTCCCTGAACTCCTCCGCCGGGTAAAAAGAAGAGAGTTTCTCAATCTTGAATTTGCCGAACAGAAAGAGTATTTTAACTGTCTGGTTTCTAATGGTGAAAATAATCTCATAAAACATCTAAAAAAAATACTTTTCAAGTGGTTACTATTTGGCAGAAAGCGATATCGAGTTATGAGAAAATTAGCCGCTGCTGGACTCGCACAGATACAAACTGAGGAGGCTCATGAAATTTTACAACAAGGTGTTGCGAGTAAGAATAAAGACATCAGAACAGCCTGTGAGATGGTATTGAAATGAAAATATCATTACGCGAGGCAGGAGATAATTTTATTTCGTTTTTCTATACACTGATAAAAGCAGTCCAGGTACATGATTTGAGAAATGATGTAGTTCAAAGCGCAGCACAGAAACTCCTTGAATATATTAATTCAATCCTTACGGCAACATCGACGATTGAAATCGTTCGCTATCGTGATTATATATTTTTTAATAAGCAACGGTTGAGATTTAAAATAGATAGATTCGCAAGTTTACAGTTTATTGACAGCAAGTTGAGGGTGTTAAAGATTAAGTCATTGACATTCCTCCCAGGTATCAGTAAAGAAGAAATTCTTAAGTTCAGTTCTATTTTTAAACTGGAGAGAGATATTTTCTTAAAGCAATTCACCTTAGAGAAATTTAATCATATCCAGCTTGAATTTGCCACAAGAGATGATGAAATTCCGGAACTCCTCAAGGATGGAGAACGGGTTAAGAGAACATACTTTAGAGCATTGAAGGGGTTGAGAAATTTGATGCAGAACTTATGGACTAATCGACCTGTCGACGTGATAAGTTCACGACGTATTGTTTACAGCCTCCTCAATGCCCTATTTCAAGATGAATATGGCCTCCTGGCACTTGCTACACTAAAAAATATTGACGAGTATACATTCAATCATTCATTGAATGTTGGTATTCTTTCGATGGCCCTAGGACAGAGAATTGATCTTAATAGAAAAAGTCTCGCACAGCTTGGTACTGCAGGATTGCTGCACGATCTTGGCAAAGTCGATATTCCAAAAGAAATTATGTATAAGGTTGAACTATCTAATGAGGAATGGGAAAAAATTAAACTTCACTCTGTTTATGGTGTTAAAGAAATTGTGAGAATCAGAGAACTCGATGAGATCGGTATGGTTGGAATGGTAGTTGCATACCAGCATCATTGGAACTATGACGGAACTGGTTATCCAGCAAGAGAAAAGGATGAGAAACCGATGCTCTTTGCTAAAATCGTACGTATATGTGATGCATACGATGCGATGACATCACCGCGAACATACCAACCTATCCCCTATTTACGTCACTACGCCCTGAGGATCCTGTGGGCTCATAAACATACGTGGTTTGATCCAATTTTGGTAAAGGCGTTTATTCAGTTATTAGGAGTATACCCTGTCGGGAGCTGTCTTGAACTCAATTCCAGAGAAATAGGGCTCGTGATCAGACAGAATGTAGGGTATCTCGACCTACCGCTTGTAAAAATTGTCATAAACAAACAGGGTGAAAATGTAGATGGAGCAACTGTGGATCTCTCCCTAGAGAAAGGAATAAACATAGTGAGGCCGGTTTTCCCACAACAATACGGAATTAATCCAGCAACCTATTTCGTGTAGCTCCACTACGTTAATTGTAGTTGACTTTTTTTTGTTTTATGTATATAATAATTTATGGTGCGTAAACTCATCCTGGGCAGTAGGGATTCAATACTGCAGGAATTAGCCCGAATAGGTGTTGACAAAAAATCCTACCCCATATTCATAAATAAATCAGACCACCTCATTCTGAAATTTGAAAACCTCTCGTGCGCACAGACACATATTCTAAAGCAAACGGCACTCATCTGCGGAGCAGATTTAGCGATTCCCAAAACTGCCTATCAAGGAGGAAAAGGAAAAAAATTTTCTGTCCTCTTCTTTGCAAACAAACGAGAAATCGAAAAAATAGAAAAAAAACTTGATGATCAACCATGGATGGAACCAATCAGGCAGGAGCTACAAAATATCTTGGCACAAAGACATCTACCAGTGTTAGAACTTGGCCGAAAAAAAATAACTATTGACCGAACCTATATAATGGGTGTAATTAACATTACACTTGATTCATTCTACGGTGGCAGTCGATACACAACACGAGCAGTACTCGAAAAGGTTGCAAGGGAAATGGAAGAGGAAGGTGCTGATTTTATCGACATTGGTGCCGAATCTACCAGGCCAGGTGCTTGTCCAATTGATGAAAAGGAAGAAATTGAACGACTCAAACTCATTCTACCGAAGCTCGCTAAAATGACCCACATTCCAATTTCTATCGACACACGTAAAACACGTGTCGCATCATTTGCTATCGACCATGGTGCTACAATAGTAAATGACATCTCGGGACTCGGTTTTGATAAAAAAATGGCAAAGGTGGTCGCAAAAAATAATGTTTGTTTAGTAATCATGCATATTAAAGGATCTCCCAAAACGATGCAGTTAAATCCATCATATGACGATCTGATGGGAGAAATTCACAATTTTTTAGAAAAGAAAATAGATTTTGCTACACAATCCGGTGTGAAGAGAGAACGTATCATTATCGACCCAGGTTTTGGTTTTGGAAAGAGACTCGACGATAATTATGAAATAATGAGACGGTTAAATGAATTGACGACTTTTAAAAGGCCCATTTTAGTTGGTCATTCAAGAAAATCATTTATTGGTGTCCCATTTAATTTTACTCCTGAACAGAGGCTCGAGGGAACACTCGGCGTAGAAGCACTATTAATCAAAAGCGGAGCCTCTATATTGAGAGTCCATGATGTTTTAGAGGCAAAAAGGGTCGCTCTCTTAATCGATAGGATTGAGCGATGAATTTATTCGGATTCCTCACTGTCAGGATTATTGACGTCATCGATATAATTGTCGTTGCCTTTCTCCTCTACGAATTTTTTAAATTTATTAAGGGTACTAAAGCAACGCCAATACTCGTTGGTTTGCTGCTTTTCTTTATGATTTCATTTATTGCGCGCTGGCTCGATCTAAAAGCCCTGTCATGGATTATGAGTTCGATTCTCGCGGTTTGGGTAGTAGCATTTGTAATTGTCTTCCAACCTGAAATTAGAAATGCATTAGCACGTATTGGGCGTCAGCGTCCAATAAAATTTTTCCTCAAGGTCGAAGAAACACCAGTGATAGCCGAAATCATCGATGCAGTAAGGAAATTATCCGAAGAAAAAATCGGTGCACTCATACTCATTCAGAGAAGTATCGGATTGAAAGATATCATTGATACTGGAATACGCATTGACGCTCAGGTAAATTCTTCTCTCCTTCGAACCATTTTCTTCCCTGACACACCTCTCCATGATGGTGCTTGTGTTATTCAGGGCGATACGATCGTTGCGGCGGGCTGCGTTCTACCGCTCAGTGAAAATCCAACCTTGAGCGGCAAGTATGGTTTACGACATCGTGCCGCCCTGGGTGTTGCTGAACAGAGTGACGCACTCTGTATTGTCGTTTCAGAAGAAACAGGAAGAATATCATTTACCTACAAAGGTAAACTTGTAACTAAGGTCGATGTCGAAATTTTGAGAAGATCATTGGAAACCATATTTGCGGAGTAGTGGCAACTCACTACTCATCTCAATTAACTTTTATAATTTTGGATCTGGTTTTTTCAGTATGACTTTCTATCTGTATAATGTAAATACCTGCAGGTACGCTTTTGTTTTCATCGTCAGTACCGTCCCAGATAATGTGGTCTGATAGTCTGATAATCTTATTGTCGAATTGCCTAACTAATCTGCCTGTCACATCGTATATTTTCAAGTCAGCAGCGATGTTATTAAGTAGATGATATCTGATATCAATTTTGTCCTTGAATGGGTTCGGATAGGCGTCAAGCACGTAACCTTTCTCGTGAGCGTGTGCTGTAGTCTTTTCTTCAGAACCTGGGAATGGAAATAATGTACCCCATATGCGAAGCGTATGTGCTGGTTGACCATTGATTTCTTCGGTGAAGCCAGAATACAATATGAGACAATCATTATTTGGTCCATGTACAGGTACTGGATCGAATTGATTCCCCAACTGAAGAGATACAGAGAATGTATCAATTACGTTTACATCGGGAGTAACGACTGCTCCGTAGATATCATTTTCTGAACCGCTCAACCACTCTTCCCATACGATTACGTAATTTGTACCATCAAAGGTGACTGAAGGGTAGAATTGATACATTACACCAACAGTGAGAAACACTCCAAATGAATCGAGAACTGTGCCTTCTTGATTTACCCGTGCTGCATAAATGCCGTGTGAACCGCTCCGTGAATCAGACCATACAACAAGGTAATTTGTGCCGTCAAAAGAAACATCTGGAAACCACTGATCGTCTTCAGAATCAGAGACAATAATACCTGATGGGTCGAGTACCATACCTGATGTATCGACTCGCGTGCCAAAGATGTCAAAGTATTCAAACCCAGGTGTATAGTTTTCCCAAACGACGAAGTAATTTGTACCGTCAAAGCTGACTGAAGGGTAGTTCTGCCTTCCTGACACCGCAGATGAAACGGCAATACCTAATGGATCATTCACATAACCTGAAGTATCGACACGCGCACCATAGATATCAATCAATCCATTGCGAGCATCCTCCCACATTACGAGATACTGTGAACCACCAAAGGTAACTGTTGGAACACGCTGGTCATTTGTTGCCGTCGAAATGGCAATGCCTAAGCTGTCGAGCACAAACCCTGATGGACTCACCCGTGCTCCATAAATGTTATGATCTATAGCATCGACAAATGATTCACCACGTTCATCATCCCACACTACCAGATAGTTAGTACCGTCAAAAGCAACTGAAGGAAACCACTGATCCGCAGCATCTGTTGAGATTGCAATGCCTAATGGATCAAGGATAGAACCTGATTGATCTACTCGTGTGCCGTAGATATCGTATGATGAATCACTTCGGTAATCGTGCCAGACAACAAGATAATTGGTTCCATCAAATGCCGCAGATGGGCTCCACTGGTCGTATACTGCAGTAGAAACGATGAGGCCCACTGTGTCTTGTACAACACCTGATTGGTTCACCTGTGTTGTATAAATATCACCGGGATAATCACCACCATGCCGTTTGTCTTGCCACACGACTGAATAATGTATACCATCGTAGATAGTTGCAGGATACCACTGATCAGATTGAACAGCCGAGATAGCGATACCAGAAACGTCGAGAACACTCCCTGATGTACTCACACGCGACCCATAGACATCACTATCAATACCAGTACGGTCATCATGCCAAACTACAAAATATTGTGTGTTGTCAAAACAGATCGATGGGTTCGATTGATCATCTGGAGCAGTTGAGATGGCAATACCGAGAGAATCGAGTACTGTACCTGACGTATCTACGCGTGCACCATAGATGTCACTCGATGAAATATTGCGATTATCCTGCCACACAACCAAGTAGTTGGTTCCATCAAATTCGAGTAAAGCAGACTCCTGGGCTTGTGAGGCACTCGAGATCGCTATTCCCGATGGATCGAGCACAACTCCAGCCTGAGTGACACGTGTTCCGTAAATATCGTGCGATGTTCCAGCGTGAATATCATTCCATACTACAAGATAGTTTAGTCCATCAAATGCAACAGATGGAGCGTATTGACTGTTCACCGCAGTCGAGATGGCAATGCCTGTAGGATCGAGAACATTCCCTGAGGTATCAATACGTGTACCGTAGATATCATATGATGATGCTACATTTCGATTGTCTGTCCACACGACGAGATAATGAGTACTGCCAAAGGCACAATACGGAGACCCTTCACTGTGTACGCCATAGGCAATGGGAATATCTGATGAATCGAGGACACTTCCTGAAGTATCAACACGTACGCCATAAATATCCCAGGATCCGTTACGAAAGTCTTCCCAGACAACAAAATAGTTTGTACCATCAAATGCTACTGTAGGATTTTTCTGGAAGTGTGGAGCCGTAGAAATAGCGATGCCAGCCGGGTCATGGACAGTACCTGATGGGCTCACCCGAGCTCCGTAGATATCATAAGAATAGAAAGAATTGGGTCGCTCATCAGTCCACACAACGAGATAGTTTGTGCCGTCAAAAGCGACTGAGGGGTACTTTTGTCCATAGTAGGCAGATGTGTAGCTAACAGTAGTATCAAGGAGGAATCCATTGCGGTATATTACGTGTTCAATGACTCTGTTCATATCAAAGGCCGGCGCAGTACGTAACATATGGTGAATTTTTTGGGAATTGAGGGATACAGTAAAGAAAAATATACAAATTAATCTCTTCATTTTGCTCCGTTAGATATATTATACTGATGATTGTTTATTTGTCAATACTTAAGTCTTTTGAAGCATTCTGATAATACTATAAAAGTTCCAGGTATTGACAGTACAGTGTATTTTAATACAATATACTCAGGACGTACAATGAAAACAACACAGATCATTATCATCGCTGTAGTAACAGTTGTCATTGTTCTCGGTTTGATCATCGGGCTCGGCATGAAAGGCATTATGGCTTCAGGTGATATTGGTGTTATTGAAATTGAATCAGTCATCATATCATCCAAGTATGTTGTCGAAGACCTTAAAGCATTCAGAGATGACCCGTCAATCCAGGCAGTCATCATCAGGGTTGATTCGCCTGGTGGTATTGTTGCTGCCTCATGGGAAATCTATGATGAGATACAAAAGTTAAGAGAAAAGAAAAAGGTCGTTGTATCAATGGGAACGGTGGCTGCTTCTGGTGGTTACCATATATCTCTACCTGCAGATGTCATTGTTGCCAATCCAGCAACACTTACTGGATCGATTGGTGTAATTATGGAATTCCCTATTATTGAAGAACTACTAAAAAAAATCGGTGTTGATTTTCAGATTGTTAAATCAAAAGAATACAAAGACATCGGTTCTCCACACCGCAGGATGACAGAGGAAGAAAAAGAACTTCTGAAAGACGTAGTGCTCGATGTTTACGACCAATTTGTAGATGCCGTGGTCAAACATCGCAACCTCCCTAAGGATACTGTTTTAAAATATGCTGACGGCAGGATATTCACTGGCAGACAAGCATACCAATTGGGATTGGTTGATACACTCGGTTCGTTTGAAGATGCAGTAAAAATTGCCGGTGATTTAGTTGGTATTGACGAACCAGAACTCATCTATCCTCCCCAAAGACTCAGTTTCGTTGATTTGTTAATAAGACCAATGGAGAAACTACTATTCCCGAGGATTCAATATTTGTGGAGATAATTGAATACAAGACTCGGAGCCTCATTCTTGCAGTAGCCATTCTCTTTCTTTCCTGCACTCAGCAAACGTATGATCCTCATTTATTAGAATATTTGAAAGCAGAGAAAGATTTACGAACAAGAATTACCGAGGAGCAGGGATTGAATGATTCACTACGTGTATTACAACAACACTATAAGATAAATAAAGAAAGAGAACTATCAAAATTGAAAAAAAATCCAGAAGCATGGCTCCAGTTAATAAAAGATATAAACATTGAAGAATAAATTCTTTGGTGTCATCGAGGGTTTCTACCGCAAACCGTATACATTTAAACAACGACAGAATCTCATAACGTTTCTGTCGACTCATGGTCTGAATACCTATGTCTATGGACCAAAAGCAGATCCTTTTCACAGAAAGAAATGGTACATGCCATACCCTGATGCCAAGATTGAAGAATTCCGCATACTCAACAAATTGTGTAAGCAACATTCGATACACTTCAACTACGCGCTCTCTCCACTGTCCTACCCAGATGTCGGGAAAATTGTAAGTAAAATAGCCACCATGACTAGAATCGGTATTACACACTTCAGTCTTTTGTATGATGACATCAAGGTGCCCCTGACAAGAGATACTGCCATAGTACAAGTCAATACCGCAAATAAGCTCTTCGACTATTTGTGCAGCAAAATCGCTTATCCGATGCTCTTCTTCTGCCCTACTCAGTATCGCGGTTTTGACAGGACAGAGTATATGCTTACGTGTGCAAAGAAACTGAACACGAATATCAGAATGTTCTGGACTGGGAAAAGGGTTGTTTCGACAAAGATACATGAAAAAGATATCGACAGAATTACCGAGATAATGCGTCGGCCACCTTTAATCTGGGATAATCTTTTTGCCAATGATTATATTCCAGGCATTATCTTGAGGTTTCCTTATCGGTATCGCGAACCAGCAATAGTACAGAAAGTTGCAGGTATCCTTATCAATCCGATGAATCAGTACAAGCATTCAAAACCACTCATTTACACAGCCGCTCGATTTTTTAATGATCCATATAACTACAAACCGCGGAAGATATGGAGAGAGGCAAAGTCTCTTGATTTATTTTCATAATTGTGTACAATCGTCTATGACACTACTACTCATCGCAGGACTCTGTGCAAATCCATTTTATAATGCTAACTTTACTTCTCTACCTGAGCGTTCACTGAGTGTTTTTTGCAATCCTGCAGGTACTGGTATTCGCACTGGTGCTGAAGGATTTTTTACCTATCATTATGATTCAGATATAATTACTGCTGGTGTATCACTCGCAAATCTAGGAATTGGTTTCCATAAGACAGAAGACACAACATACTTTGAAGTAGGGGCAGGCGTAAAATTACCTGGAGCATTTTCGATTGGGTATGCCTACCAATTCGATAACAGTGATGATTATGATATTTCAACGCATATCGTTGGTTTTATCTGTCGTGCTGCTCCTACATCGTCAATCGGGTTTAGGACAACACTAGGTGAGCGGAATCACATATTTGGTGGCGTCAGTATAAAACCCTATGAACAATACGTCGTTTTGAGTGTCGATCTTGAATACGAAGGGATAGATAGCATTTTTGCATATTACTATGGTGTCGTGGTGCAACCATTACCAGGATTCCGTATCAATTTCCATGCTGATGATGAATTCAATTGGAATGCCGGTTGTGAAGTATCTTTTGGTAAAGTTATCGTTGCCGGAGCATATAGTCATGAAGATAAAAAATTTAGTGGAGGTATTATTCTCTCAGCCCAAAATTACGACACATTTTTACAAACATCTACAACCACAATTACCTATTAAGCAAAAACGCACACAGTAGGTTTTCATTGACATTCAATCGTATATGTGTAAGATTAAAATAAAAAGGAGTTTCTGTGAAGAAAATAATAACCATTTTTTTCAGTATTGTAAGTCTAGTAAACGTAGTAGGTCTCTACGCCTTGGATGTAGACCAGGTGATAGACAAAACACTGGAAAAATATGAGAATATGACGAGTTTTTATGCTGAATTTACTCAGCTCTACTGTGATGAAACATCAGGAACGTGTCAAAATTTTGATGGCAAGATTTACTTTATGAAACCGAATTTTTTCCGTATGGAGTTTGAAGATCCACATCAGATCTATGTTGGAGATAGCAGTTCGCTCTGGATTTACATCCCTGATGAGAAGCGAGCAATACGTCAACACCTCGGTCACGTGCCATTTGCAGTATGTCCTGATATGTTCTTAAAAGATTATGAAAAAAATTTTCTTGCTGAGCTCACAAAAGAAGAAGATAATAAGGTAGAGATAACATTGACTCCAAAAGAGGATACTGATATCTACAGTACAATTGCGGTTACTATTCACAGTAAAAAGTATGAAATCATGGCAATCGCGATTTTCGATAACACCGGTTCAGAAAACAAATTTGAATTTGATAAAATAGAAATAAACAAAAAGATTTCAAAGAAATTATTTGAATTCAATCCTCCTGAAGGAACAGCCATTGATGAATACTGATTTTTTGATGGATGAATGGTGTTTTGCCTGCGGTCATAAAAATGAACATGGGTTACAACTCAACATAACTGAAACGGCTGAAGGTGTAGAGGCTATTATCGAACCTCCTACCTGGACCCAGGGTTATAATAAGATTATCCACGGTGGCATAATTGCTACAATCCTCGATGAAATGGCGGTCTGGGCAGCCTATAAAAAGGGTTACAAATCAGTAACCGCCCAGTTGAACATGCGTATTAAAAAAGCACTACAAGTGGATGATCAGTATACTGCAAAAGCTAAAGTTGTTACTGTAAAGCACAAATTGATCCAGGCAAAATCCGAAATCACGAATAAGACTCATGAAATCATGGCATTTGCTGATGTCAAATTGATTCGGACTGATTAAGCGAAGCATGAAAATCAATCTTGTTTCTCTGGGTTGCCCAAAAAATTGCGTTGATTCAGAAAAAATATTAGGAGCACTCGGTGCTTCAGGTTCTGTTATATGTGCATGTCCAGAAGAGAGCGACATCATTATTATTAACACCTGTGGATTTATTGAGCCAGCAATCAGAGAAACTGAAGAGGAGATTGAAAAAGCATTACAGCTAGCCAGCAAGACGAAAAAGAGAGTATTTGTGTATGGATGTGCAGTGAATCGTGCAGGTCCTGAGCTCAAAAGAAAATATCCAGAAGTTTCAGCCTGGTTTACCCAGGAGCAGCAGTCAGTACTGTTGCGGGCGATAGAGCCAAAGGCAACGACCCTTCAATCGAGGTTAGTTACTACCCAGGGCTATGCATACCTGAAGATTGCTGAGGGATGTTCGAATCGCTGTTCATACTGCACGATTCCTGCTATAAAGGGTGAGTACCACAGTTTTGATTTTGACAGTATTATTAAAGAAGCAATCGAACTTTCACAACTTGGCATCAAAGAACTCATACTCATTGCCCAGGACACAACACGCTATGGTATTGATCGTTATGACAGACACATGTTAGTACCACTCATCAGAAACCTTTCAAAAATCGATGGAATCCAATGGATTAGAATCATGTACAGCCATCCCCTAACCATAACCGAAGAAATTATTGATGAAATAGCATCAAATAACAAAGTCTGCCGCTACCTCGATATTCCGATACAACACATCAATAACCGAATTTTACAGCTCATGAACCGTAAGGTCGATAGAAAGAGGATTGAGTACGTTATACACGCACTTAGAAAGGTTGAAGGAATTTATTTACGAACTACCGTAATAGCGGGGTTTCCAACAGAAACAAGCTATGAATTTAAAGAATTACTTCAATATCTTACGAGAACACAATTTGATTGGCTCGGTGTATTTCCCTACTACTGTGAACCAGGCACGTCTGCTTCAAAATTAAAACAACATTCTCGTTCTGTTATTGATAACCGGTATAACGTTCTTTCAGAGCTCCAAAGAGCAATAATCGAAGAGCATAATACTGAACGCATCGGTAACATGTACAAAACATTGATACATAGTCAGAACGGCTATTATATTGGCCACACAGAACACGAAGCACCAGATATTGATGGCCAGGTTATTGTGAAAAACAAACATCTCAGTATTGGCGAGTTCTATACGTTGAAAATCACAGAAATACAAGGAGCAGACCTCCATGCATACGCGGAAATCGCAGAGTAATACGCAGATAGGAGC
>LJNI01000117.1 GCA_001303225.1 candidate division TA06 bacterium DG_78
ATTGATGAGCATTTTAGTACAGATAAAACATGGCTGGTGTGTTGTATAAATTATGCCACCCTTGATATTCACACCAAAAGTTGCCGCCTGGATAATGGCATTCTGCTCAGCGTGAATCCCCCGACATATCTCGTGCCGCTCTCCAGCCGGGATTTTCAGGGTTTCTCGTAAACAACCTACCTCATCACAGTGGGCAACGCCACTCGGTGCACCATTGTATCCAGTTGCCAAGATTCTCTTATCTTTCACAATGATAGCACCCACAGTGCGACGCAAACATGTTGAACGCTCAGCTACTAATTGAGCGATTGCCATGAAATAATTATCCCAAGACTTCCTCATAACACAGATTTCACAAATTGGATAAATATATTACACAGATTGCGGTGTCTTCTGATACTCTGGTCACCTGATATTCTGATCACCTACCCATCTACCCATCATACCTGTGCCTTGATACGCGCGATAGAACACACCTCATCGTCCTTTGCCAGGGATATGACTTTAACACCTTTTGCCTGACGGCTCAACACCTTAATTGTATGGACTGGTGTCCGTATGACTTTACCGGCTTTGGTCATAACAATTAAATCATCTTCATCATTCACGCTTGTGATGCCTGCAACCTTACCAGTCTTTGCATCAATCTTCATTGCCTTCATACCTTTGCCTGCTCTGCCTTTTTCACCAATCGAGGCAAATTTTACTCGTTTTCCAATTCCCCGCTGCGCAACGATCAACATGTCTTCATCTTCACGAGCAATGTTAAAACCAATAACCTCATTATCCTTTGCCAACCGTACACCCCTCACACCAGATGCATTTCTACCCATTGGTCGTATCAATTTCTCAGAGAAACGTATTGTCAATCCTTCTTTCGTCGTCAATAAAACACTATCATTGCCACTCGTACACTGCACTGCGATCAGTCGGTCTCCTTTACCGAGATTAACCGCAATAATCCCCTTTCTTCGGATATTTGCAAAGTCAGCGAGATTTGTCTTTTTCACCTTACCCATCTTCGTTGCCATAAAGATAAAATATTTCTGTGAGAATTCTTTTATGGAAAGGCACGCGGTAATTTTCTCTCCTTCAGTCATCTCAATAAGGTTGGCAATTGAACGTCCTTTTGAAAATGGTCCAGCCTCGGGGATTTGATACACCTTCCGTGCATAAACCTTTCCCGAATCTGAAAAGAATAATAGGGTATCAGTAGTTTTTGATATAAATAGCTGGTTCGCGAAGTCTTCATCTCCTATCTGGATGATTTTTCGGCCATGACCACCGCGCATCTGATTACGGTAAGTGCTTATCGCTTGACGTTTAATATACCCTCTCTGAGTGAGCGTCACAACCATGTCTTCTTCGCCGATCAAATCTTCGATCGTAAGTTCTTCTGGTTCAGCATCAACAATAATTGTTCTCCGGGGTTCTTTATACTGCGCATCTAACTTCTCTAATTCCTCTTTAATAAGCTGATATACACCTTGTGGTGATTTGAGAATCGATTTTAATCGGGCAATTTCTTTTATTAAATCTAAATATTCTTGTTCTAAGGTTTCTTTTTCGAGATTCGTCAAACGCGCTAATCTCATATCCAAAATCGCTTGAGCCTGGATTTCAGAGAGCGAAAATCTTTTCATTAACTTTTTCTTTGCTACATCAGTGTCTTTCGACCGTTTAATGATCTGCACAACCTCATCAATGTTTTCAATTGCGATCTTCAAACCTTCGAGAATGTGGGCTCTCTTTTCAGCTTCACTCAATTCAAATTTTGTTCTTCGGGTGATAACTTCAAAACGAAAATCCAAGAAACTCTGCAGTGCCTCTCTTAGAGAGAGTGTTTTCGGCGTCTCAAACACGAGCGCTAAGAGCTGTATACTATATGGTGTCTGTAGCGTCGTGTACTTGTAGAGGTTGTTCAATACGACATCAGAATTTGCATCCCTCTTTAACTCAATAACGACTCTGATTCCATCTTTATCAGATTCATCTCTGAGATCAGAAATATCCTCGATCTTCTTTTCCCTCGCTAATCGAGCGATCTTCTCCAGGAGTAAACTCTTATTTACTTGATAGGGAATTTCTGTAATTACGATTGCCTTTTTACCGCCCTTTATGTCTTCGACTCGAACTTTACCACGTATAACAATTCTTCCTTTACCAGTCTTGTAAGCCTGTTTAATGCCACTCGTTCCAATGATAATACCGCCAGTCGGAAAATCTGGTCCCGGAACCAATTGAATGAGCTCTTCATCTTTGATTTTATCATTATTTATGATTGCAGTGAGCGCATTGATTAATTCGCTTAAATTATGGGGAGGAATATTTGTTGCCATGCCAACTGCAATACCAGAGGCGCCATTACATAAAAGATTGGGATAACTTGATGGTAAGACAATTGGTTCTTTTAATCGACCGTCAAAATTGGGAATAAAATCTACGGTATCCTTCTTGAGATCCTTTAGAATTTCATCAGCCAGTGAGGTGAGCCGTGCCTCAGTATAACGGTATGCAGCAGGTGCATCACCATCGACTGAACCAAAGTTACCCTGACCATCGACGAGCACATAGCGCATCGAAAATGTCTGTGCCATGCGGACGAGGGCATCATAGATTGCCATATCACCGTGGGGATGATATTTGCCCAGTACATCACCAATTACGGTTGCCGATTTTTTGTGTGGACGGTTGTGTGAGAGACCGGATTCACTCATCGCATAGAGAATGCGTCGCTGCACTGGTTTGAGGCCATCTCGTGCATCAGGCAAGGCACGGCCAACAATAACACTCATTGCGTAATCAAGATATGATGACTTAATTTCATCCTCTATATAGATGGTCGTTATACGCTCTTTCATGATACAATTATACCAAAAAATTACGCACAGTCAATACACACAGCTATTCTCACAAAGCTTTAACGAGGTGATTAAATTATAGCTTCAAACCAATGGTACTAATGTCAAACACCAAATGATAAATGCCAATTGAAGTTTAAATACGTAACCCCGATTATTCACACAGAATTGCCATTGCAAGTGAATCCTCACCGGCATTGCGTAACCCCGGGCGATGTAGATAAAGTAAAAAACAGACTGTCTTTGAGTAAAATTGGACCAAATGAGTATGAATAATCGGGGTCAAATGCCAAATTTGATCTTTGAATTTTGATATGTGGACTTAGTTATTTGGTATTCTAAAAAATATCTAAAGTTTTATCTTAATCGGTTTCCTCTTATCAAATATATACATAGCTTCAAACCCGAATGACCGAGCATACTCGAGTGCCTCTTCTATACCGCCACCGAGGTCTTCTACCTTATGGCAGTCTGAGCCAATTGTGATCATTGAAACGCCCTGCTGTCGGGCACATTTCATTAATGTTGACGAAGGGTAGAACTCATTGAACTGACGATAGCCAGCAGCATTAACTTCAAGGGCAATCTTTTTTTCCACCATCATACGGAAGATTTTTATGAGATACTGCTCTGGAAAGGTATTTATTCCCTCGCCATAAAAACCAAGACCATATTTTTTGTATACATCGAGGTGTCCAATTGAATCGAACAGTTGACTGTTGATGAGTTGTTCAATTACGCGATAATAATTAAACAGCATATCCTTGACTGAATACCGAGAAAAGTATTGTGCGCATTCTTTAGAGCTATCGATACAGATGTGATCGAGACAATGGATTGAACCGAGTATAAAATCGAAATCAATACCCTCGGTGATTTCTTGTAATCGTGACTCAATACCCTCGTAATAGCCAACTTCCAAACCAAATTTGATAGTGAGTCCTGATCCTTTATACAGTTCCTTCGCTCTCAAAACCTCATACTGCATCTTACGTAGCCCTTCGCGTGTCAGTGGTTGCCGATCGTTACCAAATTGTATTAAGTTATCATTCCGAAAGGTATCTAATTCACAGTGATTTGTGAAACATATTTCTTGCAGGCAAAGCTTTTGTGCCCGTCCGCAATATTCATGAATAGCACCCCTAGCATCCACTGAGTGATTTGTATGGATATGATAATCAATCATCGCTACGCGATTTGATGCATACGGATTGAGGCGGATTCAAACAGATACGTATCCGTATACATCCGCTATAATCCGTGTAAATCTACCATTAGGTGAGAATAATATTCTCACCTAATGGCTCAAATCTATCTGCCTTTTCTTTTAGATCATACGCAGTATTTTCAGCAAAAGCAAATATTTCAACCCGTTTATTTTTTGCCTTAATGAAGTCAACGAGTGATACAAAATCTCCATCACCAGATGCTAAGACAATCGTATCGACGCGATCGAGAATGCCCAAAATATCCAAGGCAATTCCCATATCCCAATTTGCCTTTGCAGACCCATTGGCTCGCGTCCTGACATCTTTGATTTTAACAATATACCCAATACGTTCGAGGCTCGTCGCGAAAGGTTTTACGTCACCATCTGGTGGCTGTACAATGTAAGCATACGCCTTGACCAGATTACGGTTTGCAGTGATGAGCCTTAAAAGCTTTTCGTAGTTTACCTTCGCTGCGTAACCCATCCGAGCAGAGTAATAGAGATTTTGAGAATCAACAAATATTGCGATCTTTTCTCTTTCTAAAAATTTTGAAGACTCAATAAGAGTCCTCAGTGTTTGTATTTCTCCACAGAGTTTTTTATACTCCTCAGAATTTTTTTCAATATATAATTTAATATCATCTTTTATCGTTTGTAAAATTTTGGGAATTTGCTCTGTTATATTTTTTTTGATAAGGTTGTCGATATATGATTCGGAAATATCGCTTGTTTCCATAATTGCCTCCTACATTATTATAATCTTTCATTAAAAATATCTATCGAATAAGATCAATTTTCTTTGGTGGGACATATTTATAAAGCGTCGGCTGTGATTGTTCACCACTAGCATTTGTCCACACCAACGTGTACTCATTCGTTCCACGAATATCGAGAAAGAGAAATTGATTGCCGGTATAGTACTGCCAATGTTCGTAAGGTCTTGATTCATAGTATTCGATGGTACTCCTCTCAATCTCATCAGGGGCACCGTACTTTATATAGACTCTGCCACGGTCAGTCTTTCGACCTTCAGTGCCACCTTCTTGATAATTGGTATCTGCATATTCAAATCTTTCCGCAATCTCAAAATAATTTTGAGACTCCCAGAACTTCTTAAGGAAACGTGCCCTCCCCTCTTTTGGAAAACTCTGAAAGTTTTTATAATCCTGTGGCGTGAGGAAATACTCAATTTCATCATAGTATGGCATACCTTCGTAACTAATTTCTTTTTTAACAATTCCTGTTATTGTAAAGGGAGCAGCTTTTTCTGTCACAACCTCACCCACTGGATCTCTAACGCGAACACGAAAGATATATTCACCAGGGTCAAAGCCTTGTATATTGACTCCAAAATTAACAGCCTGAGAGCTAAATCTTTTCGCCAGGTAACGTGAAATCTTACGAATCATTTTATTATCGGAATTCACAATAGAATAAATGATTTCGAGACTATCAGCGTCAGGCAGTATATCATATATCTCATAATATGCATAGAGTGTTGTGTATTGTTCGCTGAACAACCCGGATGGATGTGGTGTGACTTTAAGGTTGCCTTTTCGCAGGTAACTTTCACTCGTGTCGGTTACTATAGCACTCGCCAAAAGAATGTCACTGATTTTATACTGATCCTTCATAACTTCGACGGAACCACGTACCGTGCCCTCTTTTTCACCCGAAGCTATCTGGATCTCATAATCATATAGCCCCTCAGGAACATGTAAGCCGAATTGAATGATAAAAGACATCTGTTGGCGTGCTGCTTCGGAAAATGACGGAATAGTGAACTGACGATAGAGTGTATCAACGAAGGAATCAACACGGCTGGGGCACGAAAGGTTAAACACAACAGTCGCCTTTGTAATAATATTGTCATCGATTGTTTCATAGTAGAAGTCTTGATAGGAAGCCCCACAATTAAATTCAATGTAGAAAATATCTTCAGTGTGCGTCAAATGTTCAATAGTGTCTTCAATCGTTATTGTTATCCGATATACAACTGGATCAACGTACAAATCTATTGTGTCGGTAGACAACAACAGGAAGAATAAGATCATATCGTTGACCCCTGAGGATTCACGAGCATATATTCTCCAAAACCATGTTCATCAACAAAAATAAATTTACGATTGATTCGATAATAAAACCATATGAGATACGGCAGTGACCCTGTTTCATAGGGTCGTGCGTGGATTTCATCGGGTGAACCATATTTCACATAAATCTTCGCCCGATCACTACGCCACCCTCTATCACCAAAAGAAAAATTCTTCTCACAGTATTCAATTCTTGAAAAATAATCTACTTCCTTCTCGTTGTATGCAGTATGTGGTGTTGGGTCATATTCTTTCCAAAAGGCGTGCCATAGTGAATCGCGCTGCGTCCTTTCTGCTGATTTTAATTGAGACATCTCTGATGGTGTAGCAATATATACGAGCTGATCAACTTTCAAGAGCCAACTCGGGTCATCAAGGAGAAACGATCTCGAAATGGTAATTGGTATTTCTAACTCATCAATTTTTTCACCTATTGAGAACAACATAAATTTCAATGTATAGGTATCATTCGAAAGTTCTTTAACATAGAACGATAAAGAATCATCATATGTACCGATATGCACAGCTTTTGAATCTGCTATTTTCTCGATTGAAGAGTAGACACTATCAATTTCCCCTGCTTGATTCAAAATGGTGAATGATATGTTCAGCGTATCATTTCTAATTGACCACGAGATATTTGCGAGATAATTAATTGGTATGATTTTTTCAGTAACAGTAAGGAGCTCACCAGCATTAAGATCTACTATCCTGAGATCGAAATACTTGCTCGTCTTAGGAATAACAATTTTTACTGAATCGTGAATATCGAGAGAATCTTTGAGTCTCCTCGTCTCCCAATAGTCACCGGTGACCTGTCTACCGTCTCTCGCATAGACTTTGAGCTGGCTTTCGTAATGAGTATAAAAATTAGAATCCTCTGCTACAAATTGAAGATCATAGGTCGGTATTGTGTAGTAAATAATCAATTCCTGGAGGGATTCACTGTATGGTTTATTAACTGCCTGCCATTCTATTTGCAAAAAGAGAAAAATAATCATTTTTTCTTTCTTGTCTTTTGTGTGAATATACTATTCAGTGTTTGGTCAATCCGTGATACAAATTCAAAATGTAATCCCGATTGTACGTGTTGAGGAATTTCCTTTAAGTCTTTTTTATTCTCTTGAGGGAGAATGATTTTATCAATACCTGCACGCTTTGCGGCAATTACTTTTTCTTTAATACCACCGACTGGCAAGACCCTTCCGGTCAACGTTATCTCACCAGAAAAGGCAATTTTAGGATCAATGGTTTCATTACGGAATAAAGATGCTAAAGACATCACCACAGCTAAACCTGCCGATGGTCCATCTTTTGGAATAGCACCTGAAGGAATGTGTATGTGGATATCATAATCAACTATTTCTTCGTCTCTCATGTGCCACGATACTAATTTCGTTTTGAGATACGATACGGCAGCCTGACACGATTCCTGCATCACATCCCCTAATCGACCAGTAAGAATTAAACCTTTCTTACCCTTCATCTTTATCGATTCGATAAAAAGAATTTCCCCACCATACGGCGTCCATGCGAGCCCAGTAGCGACACCAATTTCTCCCTTATGGGCTGCCACCTCTGAAAATGTCTTAGGAGGACCCAGATATTCCAAGAGATTTTTGGCAGTAATCTTCGTTGAACCCCGTTTGCCACCGGCAATACGTTTTGCTATCTTACGACACACCGAACCGATTTCACGCTCCAGATTTCTCACACCTGCCTCCTTCGTGTAGTCGGTAATCATTGATTGAATGGCATCGTGCGCAAATGAAATTTTGTTCGTGTTCAGTCCACTATTAGCTATCTGCCGTGGTATCAAATAACGTTTTGCAATCTCAACCTTCTCTTCCATAATATAACCCGGTAATTCGATAATCTCCATACGGTCTTTAAGTGCGGGGATAATCGGATCAACAATATTCCCGGTTGCAATAAACATGACCTTTGAGAGATCATAGGGGACCTCAAGATAGTGATCTGAAAACGCGAAGTTCTGTTCTGGATCTAAAACCTCTAAGAGTGCTGACGAAGGGTCACCACGAAAGTCAGTTCCAACCTTATCAATTTCATCGAGCATGAACACAGGGTTATTGGTGCCACAGGTTTTAATGAGCTGAATGACCCTGCCAGGGAGTGCACCAACATACGTCCTTCGGTGGCCTCGTATCTCAGCCTCATCCCTGATACCACCGAGTGAAACGCGCACAAATTTCCTTCCGAGAGCACGGGCAATCGATTTCCCGAGCGAGGTCTTACCTACTCCAGGGGGACCGATGAAACAGAGAATCGTTCCTTTTGAATCCGGCTTTAATTTCTTCACTGCCAAATATTCGAGAATCCGTTCCTTTACCTTTTCAAGGTCGTAGTGATCATCATCCAGAATTTTTTGCGCCCGTTTGATATCAAGATTATCTTTTGTCGATTTAGACCAGGGAATAGAAATGAGCCAATCGATATATGTCCTCGACACGGTATACTCTGCTGCCTGCGGTGGCATCTTTGCAAGTCGATCGAGTTCCTTCATTGCAACTTTTTCTGACTCCCCGGGCATTTTGGCGTCGTGAATTTTCCTCTTCAATTCTCTAATTTCGCGTGTATGTTCATCTCCCTCTCCTAATTCTTTCTGAATTGCCTTCAGTTGTTCGCGTAGGTAAAACTCACGCTGACCTTTATCGAGCTCATGTTTTACTTCAGAGCGGATCTTAGCTCCGAGTTCGAGAATGCTGATCTCTTTCTGAAGCATGGGCACGAGTTTGTTCAACCGTTCTTTGGGGTCGATAATCTCGAGTAGATTCTGCTTTTCGGCAAAATCGAAATTTGTATGACTCGTGACAAAATCGGCAACGCGGTTTGGGTCATCAATATTTAAAATAATGGCGGCAAGTTCATCAGGTAAATATGGTGCCAGAGAAACGAGTTGTTGAAACATTGACACTACATTGCGCATTATTGCCTCGAGCGCCATGGTTTTTTTGTACTCACTCGATACAATCTTAATCTTTGCCTTAAGATACGGTTCGGTTTGAATAAATTCAACATACCTAAACCGTTTCAATCCCTTGACGAGCAATCGTATGGTATTATCAGGAAAACGTAGCATCTTAGTAATTTGAATGACAGTACCAACACGATATACCTCATCGGGCTTTGGCTCTTCGATATCAGGATTGCGTTGGGTTAAGGCGCCAGCAAGTTTATTCGTCGTTAAAATTTCATCGATTAATTTGGCGAGCTTTTGAGTATGTATGATGAGTGGCACAATTTGATCAGGAAAAACCACTCCGCCTTTAATCGGAATGATGCCAAGTTCGTTTGGAATTGTAATCAGTTTTTCTTCCATAGATCAACCTACCTCTTTATATTTACCCATTAATCATCCTCAATAGGAATAACTTTTTCTTTCACGGCCGGAAATTTGAGTGTCAGGATTCCATTTTCGATGGTACACTGGTGGCGTTTCGGTTCAATAGGCACAGGAAAATCGATCCGTCGATTAAATCTACCGTAGGAAATCTCGAGATTGTGAAAAATACAGTATTCTCTATTCAATATGTCGGGCGATCTCCTCACACCATCGATCATCATTGAAAGCCTATCGACGTAAATATAAAAATCTTTTGTATCTATGCCGGCAATTTCAATAATAACAACAACCTCCTCAGCCATTACAAAAAGGTCATAGAGTGGCTGCCAATTGATAAATTCCTCAGTAATTCTATCCCGCATTCTCACATCTGCCGCTTCGTCAAAAACAATATTGATTTTGTGCTTATTATGTATCTCTGACGCGATGTCTTTCATAGCTAAATTATATACCAAAATGCGGTGGTGTCAACGGCCTGCAGAGAGAATTCTCAAAAAGTATCCTATCATGTCATTGCGAGGCCGTAGGGCGTGGCAATCTCCTAAGATTACCTGCATGTTCCGAGCGTAGTGAGGAATCTCGCTCCCTAAGGTTGCCGTGAAAGAATCAGATTGCCTGTCCTGATGCGGACTCCTCGCCCTGTTAAATAATTAACTAACCCGATGTTTTACAACAACTCTCTATCTGAAAATCATATAACCAGATTTACATAA
>LJNI01000118.1 GCA_001303225.1 candidate division TA06 bacterium DG_78
ATTTCCTTCGCCTCTTGTTCCAAATGAGCCATAAATCGTGAAGCAATACCTCTCCGCTGAAACTTTTCAGCTATTCCAATATTTGTAATATGGAAACCCGTATCAATATATGTTGCGAGTGCGTAGCCAAAAACCACTCCATCATCTTCTGCAACCAGTGCAATGGTATTGGCTAATTTGAGATCATTTTCAAAGAAACATTTGGGCCAGGGATTAGGGAATAATTTCCGCTCCAACTGATATACTGTCTCCAGGTCATCGAGACGCATCGGTCTTATCGTAATTTCGTTCAGCATCGGTCTTTTTTATGTAATACGGTTCAAGCATTTCTATATCTTCAAATTGCTTTTTTTTGATTCGAGGTAAAGCACACGCAATAACTTTAGATGCAGTAGGTAAAAGAAATGGGTCGCGGCTATATATAAAGTACGTCCCTTGTCCATATTTTTCTTGTATCAAGCCAACACCTGAACCAATGACCAAGGTTTTCTCTCTCACCAACTTCTTAATTCCCTCTGGTGTCGTCAGAAGATAGTCAGTGATCCGTTCTCCTCTTCTGTAGAGTGCTACATAGATCTCACCATGATACGCATTGATAACAGCCAGAACTGGATAGTATGAAAACTCTAATGAAGTACCAATAACATCCAAAGATTTCACCGTAATAACAGGAATGTTCACTGACAGCGCAAGTCCTTTCGCAAAAGTTAAACCAACACGCAGTGATGTGAACATACCAGGGCCACTATCTATCGCAATTGCTCCGATATTTTTCAATCCATAATACCCTAATAATTTTTCTGCTTCGACAAAAAAGTGGGCATCCCTACTGTCATCTTGAAGGCGATTCCTCGCTACTTCATAAATTACAATATCGTCCTCATTGATACAGAGAGAAAATAGATGTGATGATGTTTCAATTCCTAAAATCTTCAATGGTAATTTCCCGAGTGTTCTTTCCTTTGATCTCAATCGTAACACGAAACCCATCTGTATCACGAATACGGTCTGCCCATTCAATGATCGTAATTCCATTGTCTAACAGGTATTCATCGATCGGTAATGACGTTGTTTCCACATGGTCTAACCGGTACAAATCAACATGCGAAATAGGCACTCTACCCTTGTATTCGGTTGCGATAACAAAACTCGAGCTCGTCACTTCTTCTGTAACACCGAGTCCCTGACACACACCTTTAGTAAAAACTGTCTTACCACTACCAAGATCACCATAGAGATAGATTACATCACCTTGCTTGAGCCTATTGGCTATGTTCTTGCCGAGCGCAATTGTCTCTTGTGGTGAGTGTGTCGTAACAATGGTCCTTTGTTTTTTGTTAAGCATTGTAATTATAGATTTTAAAAACACCGTAGAGACATAAATCAGGATCACAATATTTTATTTCTCGAATCATTGGAGTCATGATTTTACTCCAACCACCAGTTGCTATGCACAAAAATTTTTTCTTTTTCTCTTTTCGTATCTGAACAATCAAACCCTTCATCATAGCAACTGTTGCATTAAAAACACCTGACTGAATACACTCTTCAGTACTCCTACCGATAGTCTTTATCGGTTTTTTAAACTTCACAAGAGGTAAGAGTGCCGTTTTCTTTGATAACGTTTCTAATGACGCTCCGATACCAGGCATAATAAGACCACCCAGATATCGACCATCTTTTAGGACAATATCAATTGTCGTGGCTGTTCCAAAATCGATAACAATCAAGTCTTTATTATAGCGTTCCAATCCGCCGACAACATTGGCAATACGGTCAGCACCCAATGTCTCAGGTTTGTAATATTCATACGTTAGATGGCAATCAAGTTTGGAAGATATAATAAGAGGGGAAATAGCAAAGCCTCTTCTAAAATACCGCACAAATTTTTGAGTGACCAGTGGTATAACCGAGGCAATCGCTATTCCCTCTAAATTTTTATGGATTAACACATCGATAAATTTCTTCTCCACAGATTTTGTCGAGGTAGGATATGTAATTCTTTTAACTAATTTTTGTGCCTCATATAAACCCATACGAATATTAGTATTCCCAATGTCAAAAACAGCTACCATACTAACCGTTTGACATCTCCATAGTATAATTTTCTGATGATACCTGCATTGTCTCGCAAAAGAAGTGCCCAATCGTCGTCAATATCATAAACCGTGCCTGTAATTGTTTTGTGAGCAGTAATAACCTGGGCTGATTCGCCAATGCCTGAGATATAATTTAAAACTTCCTTAATCTTTAAACCCTCCTGTTGTAGCTCTCTGTAGAGAGGATTAAATTTACCAATAATTTTTTTTAGGATCGTATCGATTTCGAAATCCTTTCCAGCCTCGAGTTTTAACGACGTTGCATTTTCTACATTTCGCGAGAATGTTTCAACATTCACATTCAACCCAACACCACAAATAAGAGCATTAGTAAACTGTTCACAAATAACACCGCAAATTTTTTTATCATTAATCAAGACGTCATTGGGCCACCGGACAGTAAGTTTTGAAAATCCAAAATCTTCTAATGCCCTGATAATTGATAACGAAGCAAGCAGGGGAATTGATGTCAACCGTTTTTTGGGAAATAAAACGAGTGATAAGTATAACCCACCGGTCGGAGAAAACCATATCCTTCCGTGTCTGCCTCTTCCTCTCTTTTGGGATAAGGACGCAATCGCTATTTCTTCATGTTTCCGGATAAACCGCTTAGCAATATCCTGTGTCGATGATACCTCTTTGAACCTAATGATTTTTTTAATCATTAACTAGTATTCGTGGTGTACTTGCAGTCGTGCTCCCTCAAATGCCTCATGTCCAGGCCTTATCATTAAAGACTCCGCATCAAACCAATTATCACTGACAATATTTATGACTAACTGTAATTCGTCACCTTCCTCAATGACAACATCGCTGATGGCAGTAGCAATGAATTGAAGAGTAGCACCAACCAATACTTCGGATATTTGCTCCTGCACATAGTACAGGGAATCAATAGTGACTCTCACCTGTTCGTAAGAGCCTGGCGGAACTTCAATATAATGTTCCGTAATGGTAACAAAATCATCGTCAGTGACAGACACCTCTATTACACTGGAACCATCCCAGACTGTCGTGTAAATATTATCTTCGGGAAGTTCAATCTTTGAAACATATACTACGAAATCACCGAGGGTTCCACGAAGGAGACCACGATCATTCATACCGAATTCCACGGTTGCATTGCCTGCACAATTAATAACTATAATCAGAGCAAATAATGCACCAATTTTCTTCATAATTTCCTCCTAGTGAAGTCTATACCAATTTAACCGTATGTCAAGATTTGCGTAATCTGCCAATCTCAGATGTATCGATCACATAAATATTTCTCATTATTAATCTAGTTACTCTCTATAATTTTTATTTATGGGACTTAATTTTTCTTGGTGTGCTACTTTAGGATAGCTTCAACCTTTTTAATATACGTATTAATTTTTACCTTGTTTCGTGCCTCACCAATAATTCTAATGAGAGGTTCGGTCTGTGATGGCCTTATATGCAACCAATAATCACTGGTGGTAATCTTCAGCCCATCGAGTGTGTTGATTTTTCCTTTAAACGTATTGATAATTTTATTTCTTCTATCTAACAATCGCTCTCTCGGTTTTTTTAATTTCTTTTTTACCATGTAATACGTAGGGTACTGTTCACAAATTTCAGACACTGTCTTATTACTCTCAGTCATTAGTGTTACAATCATTGCTGCTCCCACGAGCGCATCACGGGTATAGTTTATCTTTGGATAAATCACACCACCATTACCTTCTCCACCGATAACTGCACGTACCTGTTTCATCTTTGATACGACATTCGCTTCACCGATTTTTGTACGATAGAGATGACAATTAAACTTCTGAACGATATAATCCATAAGCGCAGTAGTCGAGAGGTTTGTAACAACATGACCTTTTGTTTTATTCAAAATATATTCTGTTACAAGTACCAAGGTCTTCTCTTCTCCAATTGCACGACCTTTTTCATCGATAACAGATAGCCTATCACAATCAGGATCAACAGCAAAACCGATGTCCAATTTTTTCTTTTTTACGAATTGACAAAGAGAACGAATATTTTCCGGAGTTGGCTCTGGTTTGCGTGGAAATGTTGGACGAAATGTGCAATGTAATCGGTAAACGGTACAGCCCATTTTGCTGAGTAGTTTAGGTAATGCGATTGAACCAGCACCATTTACCGAATCAATACCGACTCTCAATTTTCTCAAACCTTTCCCAAAAAATGAAATGATTGTTTCAATATGTTTGTCTTCGCCTTTCGTAAGTACTGTAACTTTTTTTGGTTTTGTTTTTCCCTTTAACATATCCTTTTTTAAAACAAATCTCGATAAACGTTTAAATTCCTCCTCATTTAAAAACTGTCCTCTTTTCGTAACAAATTTTAATGCATTCCATTGGATCGGATTATGACTGGCAGTTATTGCAATTCCACCTTGCGCCTTTAATTTTTTAACCATGAAGAGCACTGTCGGTGTGGGAACAATGCCGAGATCAATCACCGTACACCCTGTAGCGTTCAATCCACTGATAACTGCCCGACGAAACATTGGACCTGATTTTCGGGTATCCCTACCAATGACAAAGGCTCCAGGACCTGCGAACGTGCCGAACATTTGTGCGTACTGTGATACGATTGTTGTAGTCAAATCCTTACCAACAATCCCCCTGAGTCCAGAAACACTGAACATCAATGACATATAGGTTTATTATAGCCCAGCCAAATAATTTGTCAATGACAATACAAACCAAAAGTCTTGAATTTCTTTAAATTATTACTATAATAAAGTTGAAATAATAAATAAAGTAGAAGAGAAATATTACTTTTTGATTTAGGTAGAAAGGAGTTACGATGCAAGGCTATTATCGTTTTCCAACGATACACAACGACACCATCATATTTGTCTGCGAAGATGATCTCTGGATCATTTCGACAAAAGGTGGCGTCGCGCGCAGATTAACGTCAAGTTTAGGAGAAATAAGTTCACCATTTTTGTCTCCAAACGGAAAGGAAGTTGCATTCATCAGCCGCGAAGAAGGTCATCCAGAAGTTTATTGTATGCCGACACACGGTGGTGTGGCGCGAAGAATCACGTTTTTAGGTGCCAATTCGTATGTTGTTGGCTGGAGTCGCGATAGCAAAAGAATATTGTTTGCCAGTAATGTCGGACAATGGTATTTGCGAATGTTCTCTATTTATTCAGTGGATAAAAATAAAGATACTCCAAAGCTCATTCCTGTCGGTCCAGCGCGAGAGATTTCTTTTGGTCTGAAAAAAGACGTGATCATAGGTCGGAACACTGCAGACCCTGCACGATGGAAACGCTATCGCGGTGGCACTGTAGGTGAACTGTGGATTGACTCAGCAGGTAAAGGCAATTTTAAAAAATTAATCAATCTGAAAGGTAACCTTGCATCGCCAATGTGGATAGACAATCGAATATATTTCATATCAGACCATGAGGGTATTGGTAATATCTATTCGTGCACTGTCAGCGGTAAAAATGTAAAGCGGCATACAAACCATACCACATTTTACGTGAGAAATGCAAATACTGACGGAAAACGTATTGTGTATCACGCAGGTGGTGATATCTATGTATACGATAAACAGAAAAATCTCAGTCGGGAAATTAACATTCAATATCACAGTCCACGCGTGCAAACTAATCGTAAATTTGTTGAGGCTGCGAAATACCTGGAAGATTACGCAATTCATCCAAAGGGAGAAATGGTATGTGTTACGAGTCGTGGCAAGGTATTCTCAATGCCGAACTGGGAAGGACCGGTTTCCCAGAATGGAAAGAAATCAGGTGCCCGATACCGGCTTGGTCGATGGCTCTATGATAATAAGAGACTCATCGTCGTTACCGACGAGAAAGGAGAAGATACCTTACAATTATACTATACTGATAACAGCAAAAATCCTGAAAATCTACCGTTCCTGAACATTGGCCGACCTATTGAAGTTGAACCATCGCCGCGAAAACCTCTGATTGCCCTGACGAATCATCGCTCTGAACTCATCCTTGTAAATTTGAAGTCAAGAAAGAGTATTATATTAGATAAAAGCAAATATAATAGAATCAGTGGTATCACCTGGTCGCGAGATGGTGAATGGATTGCCTACAGTTTCTGGAATTCTGAGAGAACTTCATGTATAAAATTATGTAATGTAGCACGTAAGAAAACGTATTTCATAACGAAAGCGATACTTCAGGACTTCTCGCCGAGTTTTGACCCTGATGGCAGATTTCTCTATTTTCTCTCAAATCGAGAATTCGACCCAGTGTATGATTCTATGCAGTTTGACCTCGGGTTTCCAGCAAATATCAAACCATATCTCATCACCCTGAGGAAAGAAATGGCATCACCATTTAGGTATACTGATATTGCGCCGACCGGGCTCGAGCTTACAGGCCTCGATAAACTTGAACTCAGTTTAGATAAGATCAAAAAAACAATAAAACGTATAAGAATCGACCTCGACGGCATCCAAGATCGGGTAATCCCATTTCCATTAGCTGTAGGTAAATACACTCAAATTTGTGGGAATAAGGACAAAGTGCTCTTTGTGACCTGGCCAATCGAAGGAAGTAGTAAACATTGGTTTAGTGAAGAAATTCCTGCTGAGGGAATGTTTGAATACTACGATCTTAAAGAACAAAAAAAATATACAATCATTGAAGGAATAACTGATTTCAAAGTTTCACAGGACAGCGAAATTATTATTTATCGTGCTAAGAATAAGTTGAGAATTATCAAACCTGTTGAAAAAATAGATAAGAGAATACCAAATCAACCAGTAGGTCACAAAAGTGGTTGGTTAGATCTATCGCGTGTAAGGATTATGGTTGAACCATCATTAGAATGGCGTCAAATGTACCGAGATGCCTGGCGATTGCAGCGTGATCACTTCTGGACAAAAGACATGTCTGGTGTAAACTGGACAAAAGTATATAAAAGATATTTACCGTTATTAGAGAGGATCGGTACACGCGGAGAATTCTCAGACCTCATTTGGGAGATGCAGGGTGAACTCGGAACATCCCATGCTTATGAATGGGGAGGTGATTACAGGAAAGAACCGCAGTATAAACAGGGGTTCCTCGGTGCTGATCTTGAATATAATAGAAGATACAATGCCTTTCGCATTA
>LJNI01000119.1 GCA_001303225.1 candidate division TA06 bacterium DG_78
GAATTAGATCGCTGACATTACCAATATTACCATACCTATCTTGAGGAGAGACTCCGTAGTAATATGCTCCTCTTAATTTATTAAAAATAAAGAGACATGTATCATTACAATATTGTCTAATGAACCTACCATTTTCCAAAGTAACGATGCTCACATCATCAATATAACATCCTCCTCTGTTTACAGAACTATTCGTCCGATAAGAAATCTTTACACGGTGATTACCGGGGGGAAGCAGTACCCGCCTCTTGTACCATCCGTCTGACCAACCATAATGTACATCCCTTACAGAGCCATATTCGATAATGAGCGAATCAGCCATTTCTTCGGTATTATAGTGGAGATAGATATTCAACAAACCGAGGTTATCAACTGATATAGTGTTTTTCGTTTCTATTGAATTATCAAGACTGCTCGCATTTCCAGAGAAAAATGAGTGATTACCAGTATAAACTGTATCCGAGGCTACAGTGAACCCAATAAAATTCCAAAAACTCGAATCCTCACACATATCAGAAAACACCACTGCTGTATCATTCATCTCTATAACGTGGTAGGAAACAGATGCGAGGTCCAGTGATGCATCCCAACAGAGGTGGAAATCATTATTGCTTTGTACAGGAGACATGTTTATCGAAATATCAGTTGGCCGTATATCATCCTGATTATAAAACCAATTTAAAAATTGTGGCCATTGAGACTGAGCCCAGTCAAGATTGGTATAATTATCGAGGAGTTGTTTGAACTCTAAATAAGTATAGGGAAACCAAATTGCAAGGCCTGATGTCTGTGAAAAATCTTCTCCTGTGTAACTGGCTTGGATAACTGTATTATTATAGGCACCGAGTAGTTGGTCAGTCGCAGTATTGGAAAAATAGGAATGTAATTCTTCGATAAAAGCTCCTAGATCTACATATTCGTCGCCTGGCGTCGGCGGATGCCCACTATGTGGTATTGTTTGAACACCTTCTCGCAGGGCGGTGAACGTCTGATCGGGAACATTGTCCATCGTAGAATTAACAAGATTATCGAGATGTGCCCTGAGTAAATTTAATTTCTTTGCATTAACTGCTGACATAACGAATGGTTGGACATCAACGTAGTTATTCACATTAATTTGTACGATTTTTTTTGACAACTCGATCTCATTCATATCTGGGTTTACGTGTAATTCATTCAGTATCTCGTCATACCGAAATCCTTCCAACGGACACACAGTTTGTGGAGCAACGAATATTTCGATATAATCCTTAATTTCATAAACCACTTCAATCTGCTGCATCAAACAGGCATCAAAGGCAAAAAGATGTATCGTCTCACCTGTAGTATTGTAAGCAGATTTTATTGCCTTTTTTAAATCACCATTAGTAATACTTAATTCATTGCCACTCGACCAATCACTGCCAAATGACCGATTTGGTGACAACGGCCATCCAGAACCATGGTCCCAGAGGATAACGCAGTACCGCTGGGCTGGATAGGAACCTATTCCCCATTCGAGAAAATCACGGAGGGTCTGCCACTCGCACATATCGATAATGCCCAACTGTTGTAATTCGGTAAAGGTGTCTTTATAGATGAGCAATCGCCGTGCGCCGATTGTGGGTTTATCAATCTGCACCAGAACAGTCATATTTTCCGTTGAACCAATAATTTCCATCTCGTTGATATCCAGATCAGCCATTTGGGCGAGTCCATTATCTGCTGCCATATACACGAGAACAGTCCAATCACGACAGATGAGTATGAGGGGAAGGAATAGAAAGAGAAACCCTCTTTTCATAAATTTATTCTAGTAAGTTTCGCAACTAAGTCAACATCTTATCGTGGAAATGTATCAATGCATAGTTTCTCTCTTTACGATCACCACGACGGTATGAGTAAAAAAGATCAGAATGGCAGTGTGTACAAAGGGCGAGTGACCCAATTAAATTCTTGATATCCAAATCTTCAATCACTGCAGCCTTAAGATCGAGATGGTATTGATTACCTCTAATGACTATAGCATTTTGATAGTTTTGTTCAAATAACTCTGCGACATCTCTCATGATCACATAGCAACAGGGACCTATAGACGCACCGAGTACATATTGATAGTTACCCATGACTCTTGCGGCTTGTTTTGCTATACCCTCAATAATGCCCCGCCAACCACAATGTATGATACACATTTTTTTCTTTGAAAAAAGATAAACAGGTAAACAATCAGCAACAGTGACACCGAGTGTATAATCTTTTTTCCTGGTGAGCAAACCGTCACCCGTGGTGCTGTTACTGGAATCAATATCAACAATAACGTTCGAATGAGTCTGTTTGAGAAAAATCGGCTTCATCTTTTTTATTATTTTTGTCTCGTTATTCTTTATAGTATAGAGGGCATAATGGTTTTCCCATTTGAATTGGAAATATCTAATCTCCTTTTCTGTAACTAATGTCCAACCCATACTATATTACTCATCAACTCACTTTCTTCATATCTCTGACCTTCAGAACCACTTTTTTCTTACCAGTGAAAGAGTCTTCTGAAACAGAATAGAGACAATCAATTCGTGTTTTGCCAACCTCGATATCTAAAATATTTTCTGCTTGACCAAAGGCAATTGCATCGAATACCTTATTGTTATGCCTCAATGAAAATTTCAAATGACTGTTACCGACGACCCTGGGAACACCAACAACTTCGAAATTTTGTCCTAAAAAAACAGGCGTTGGATTTGCTGTACCAGTTGGTTCAAAGAATTTCAAAAAATATACCACTTCATTCGTGATTTCGTCTAAATTAAGTTTTATATCATATATATTTTTCTTTGTAAATGTAGTATCATCAAATTTTTCTGCGTACTCATTGATACGTCTCTGCAATTCGGACAATTGTTCGCGCCTCATTTCTAAACCTGCAGCTTGACTGTGGCCACCATACTCTGTGAGCACTTCATCGCAAGCATCGAAGGCTTCGACAATATTAAAACCCTCTATTGATCGTGCCGAACCTTTTGCAGTATCTTTTTTCAAGGCGAACAGTACAGTAGGTTTATAATAATCTCTGCTAATTCTCGATGCAACAATACCCACTACTCCTTCATGCCATGTCTCTTTACCAAGTACAATAACTCTATCCTTATCACTGCCCGTTTTCTCAATCAAAAGTTTCGCCTCTAAATACATTGTCTCTTCAATTTCCCTTCTTACAGCATTATCATCCGAAAGTGCTCGAGCAAGTTTGGCTGCTTCTGTCTTGTCTTCAGTAAGAAAGAGTTCCAACGCTTCTTTCGCATCACGTAACCTGCCACAGGCATTAATCCTCGGTCCGATAATAAATCCAAGGTGGTACGATGTCAGCACACCCTTTAGTCCTGTTTCTTCGAGGAGTGCCTGAAAACCCACCTTTTCGCTCTGCGTTATTTTTTTCAACCCGTATTTGACTAATATACGGTTTTCACCAATAAGCGGGACAATGTCGACTACACTCCCCAAGGCGACTAGATCTAATTCCTTGTACATCTCTTCCCGAGGTATCTTCAACTTTTCACAGAGGGCTTGTAGCATTTTAAACGCGACGCCAACACCTGCTAGTTCCTTAAATGGGTAACTGCAACCAGGAATTTTAGGATTCACGAGGGCAAATCCCTCAGGCAACGTTGCTTTTGGTTGATGGTGATCACAAACGATAACGTCAACACCACGCTTCTGAGCATATGTAATCTCACGTGCTGCAGTAATGCCACAATCAACAGTGATAATTACTGTACATTTATTTTTTATAGCACGCTCTATACCACTCATCGATAATCCGTACCCTTCAATAAGGCGGTGGGGAATATAATATTCGACATCGATGCCCAATTTTTTTAAGTTATTGACCACAAGAGCAGTGCCGGTAATACCATCTGTATCATAATCTCCATGGACAGATATCTTCTCCCGATCATGAAGTGCCTTGAGAATACGGTCAATAGCTTTTTCTATATCAGTTATTGAAAAAGGGTCATGGAGATAAGAAAGTGACGGTGTGAAATACTGTTCTATTCTTTCAGTGGTATCATAACCCCTGTTTCGTAAAATCTGAACAATGGGTAATGGTATCTTTTTCCCTCTGATCTCGATTTCGGCTACCTCTGTCTTTGTGCCCCGTGCAAACCATTCAGTCAATGTATTCTCCTATCTAAAATCAGAGATTTCTGGATGTCTCAGAATTCTCAAAAATGTGGGGTGACCTATAAGCCGGGTTCTGTCTGAGATAGCCATTTCTCTTGTCCTGATATCACTACCAGGTTCTACGCAACCTACCCACCCCGTAACCGCCACCTAGGTGGCAGATAAAGCGGGCCACTTCAAGCGGGGCTTACTTGGTTTTGCTTCGGATGGGGTTTACCATTACCCCTGATGTCACCACCAGGTCGGTGAGCTCTTACCTCGCCTTTTCACCCTTACCCCGCACCTATTTTGCTATAATAAGGCTACTCTTTATGCGTTGTTTTAACTGTCTGAGCGTCTGTCCATAGTATTTAAGTCGCTCTTCTCTCATACGAGCATCTTTACGAACCTTGTAAGCCTCATAATATAAAAGCTCCCAGCTTCTGCCTTTTGCATTGTGCTCCTTAAATCTTCTTTTGAGATCGCTTGTATAACCAATATAGATCTCGCTGCCTCCATATTTCTTCAGGATGTAAACATAGTACATTACGATCTCCACTTATAGATTTCATATAGCAAAATAGGTGCGGGGCGGTATATTTTCTGTGGCACTTTCCCCCTGCACCTATGAGACATAGGTGCAGGGCTTCCAGTTAGGAAGCATCCTGCCCTGTGAAGCCCGGACTTTCCTCCCCGCACCTATCCCTTTGAGCCGACTGCGAATAGCCATGTCACCCCTCACAAACATAAGGCGTGGACGACAACTGCAGACAATACATAAGGATAGGTGCTGGGGCGACTATCCAGCCACCCCACAAATAATTATATGTTCTTTTTTTAGCTATGTCAATAATCTAATGTTAGTTGGGCAAATGCTGTGCGGCCAGGCATTGGGTAATCTAAATCTTCAATCGAATTGCCAAACTGCAACGCATATTCAGTGTCTAATAAATTCTTTACACCAAGTGATAAGGTAAGGAATTTAAAGCATTTTTTGTTGAAAACCGCATTCATTACAAAATACGTATCGAGTGTTTTTGTATCCATTAACACATTTGGATAGTCATCAATATAATTTGCATAGTAGTTAACTCTTTCTCCAGCATATGTCCCGGTTAGGCTCAATGAACTTTCATACGGCAATCTAAAATTGACGGTCGATGACACGGTAAATTTTGGAGTAAAGGCAGCATCCCTTTTTATCTCTTCAATGAGCATCAGACTCGTGTCTGCCATCCAGTCATAGTAGTCGTAAACAATTTCATTATTTTTCTGCCGTGCATCTATATAGGTACCCTCTAGAGAAAATCCAATCATCTCATTAATTTGACTGTGTAGTTCAATCTCTAATCCCTTAATTGTAATATAGTTTACATTCTGCGGTTGCCACATTCCGTCTTCTGCCGGCAGCCAAAAAATTCGGTCCTTTATATTCCGTAAATATAACGATACTGCAGTGAATAGATTTGATAATGGTGAACTCTCAAAGCGCGCTTCATATGACCAACCGTGTTCAGGTCTTAAGTTAGGATTACCGTAAATGGGCCAATACAAATCATTGAATGTTGGAGCCCTGAATGCTCTGGCAGCTGAAATTTTTATCAATAGATGAGGAATAAAAGAACCTATAAATCCAATCTGAGGAGATATGAAATTACCAAATTCAGAGTTTTTATCAAATCTAAGACTAGGAATAAAGGTAACGGTATTAAATTTTTTCTTGAACTCGAACCATGCGCCAATATTATAAGATGATGCATGCCACACCGTGTCTCCGGTTTGTTCAGAATTCTTAGTCGTCGTGAGTGTATCATAGTGCCCATCAATACCAATGACTACTTTGCTGTCATTGATATCCAAAGTCATTATACTATTCAAACCCAACGTATGCGTGAGATAGTCAAAGTCTTCAATGATGGAGTCTGCGAGCCATCCTGCATACATTGTATGAAAGTCCATGCGTTTACGATCGGCAAAAAAGGTATTATTCCAATCAAGATTATCTGTTATATGCCAATTGATCGCTAAATCTCCAAGTATGATCAAATCATCTTGCTGATCAAATAATGATGTTACTGTGCTATCACCAAATTGAGGTACTCCATGTAAACTATCAATCAAAGGCTCGGGCCCAGGAAGACCATACTCCTTACCATCATAAACGAGTGAAGAGATAATCTCGAATTTCTTATGTTCATATCCAAACCTGCCTTGTAGATGATAATGCATCAAATCACTATTATGCCTATAACCATCTGATGATGTGTACCCACCAGATACTCCAACATATGTCTGTCCAAGTGGTGCACCGCCATTCACAAATATATCGATTGTCTGCAATAACTCATCGGTATTAGTTGTTGAAGGAATTGCTTTAAGATGAATCTCAGGCTTTTCATATTTCTTTGTCGTAATGATATTCATGACTCCACCCAATGCATTAGCTCCATAGAGACTCGAAACAGGTCCTTTAATGATTTCTATACGTTCAATACTATGACTATTAATCGAACTCAAATCTGCTATTCCGAGGCTGATTGAATTTAATGGATGCCCATTGATCAGCACCAAAACTCCATTTGCCTGTATACCACGGATCATTATTGTTGATACTGCGCCATGAGTGCCATAATCTTTGACATCAATGCCTGCATAGTATCTGAGGACTTCGGTGAAACTTAATGGGCGAAGCTCCTCGAGTTCATCCTTACCAATAACCACCGTTGCCAACGCAACATCGTTCAATACCTCTGGATAGCGCGTTGCAGTAACAACAATCTCCTCCATCTCATAAATCTGCGTTACTGAAAAAAGGATCACAAACACTAAGGACACGTTTACCTCCTTTCGTCCGAAGGACCTCCTGTATGACTGGTGATAGGTCTCCTGGCTTCCCTGCCCTTTTGGCTGTCTTCCCATCCCGCACCTATGCATAGGTGCGGGACAGTGACATTTGCTACGTGCCAAAAGAGTTTCCTTTTCTTCATTTTAGAAAAGGGCGAGATTACAGTGGCGGCGACCGCAACTGGAGATCTAATTCGTCTGGATATTTATAAAGATTTGATTATTTTTCAAATAGTCGATATGTAGTGTGATTCATTTTAATACGGCTACAGAATTCAATCTGTCACAGTCTTTATTAAATTATTTCATTATAGTCAATTTCCCCCTTGACATAGGGTTAAATCTTTACCCTTCCCACTTACGACGCAGTTACGAACCACCGTTTTTATCCTGATTATAGTAAATGGGACCATATTTCCTCTCTAAAAGAATAATTAGAAGGAAATATAATGTCGTTCCACTAAGAGCAAACAAAGACAAAAAAGACATAATGATATTCCCGTATTCTTGATAGCTATATTTACCCTCAAAGAATATTGGATAAACAAACGGACATAATATACCAATGACTATTATCACAATAATCGTAATCACGCGAAACCTCCTACATATTTTATCTAGCTTATCTGCCCAATACGGGATATGCACACCATCCTTTAGGTTTTTCTTAAGTTTAACTACGAAATCTCCAATCGCGACGGCACTTCCAAAAATAACCGCAAACAAAATTGATCCGAGCCCTATATAGTGCAATTTGACTACGGCTAGGACTGCTAAAATAAAAAACCCTTCGAGCAAGAATAATAAATTTCTTATTCTCCGGAGATTCAAGCGAGAGTAGATACATGTCCTTTTCACTAATGCGAGTATCAAAAAACAACTATATAGTGTAAGCAGTATATTCAAAAAAGAATCAATATTCATCTCAATGCGTTCTTGGAATAATAGATGGTAGTACTAGACGAGGTGGAAGGCAAGGACTTGGTACAGGTACAAGTGTTGCTTGTTCGATGCAATATAATAATATACCTACAAGGTATCCTGATGATTAGGATAGTCGAATCCAGCTTCCCAATTTTACCTCTTTATTTTGCAATTCTACTTCCAAGTCTTTCTCCTAATAATCCTATTAGTGCACCTACAAATACCGCTAATCCACCACACGAATAAAGGTAAGCATCATGTTTGGCCGTCCAAATAACCGGGAGTGTTTGAACTGATGATGGCGAAAACATATTCGTCACATACCATAATAAGAAAATCACATGAATAATTTCAACAATGACGATAGTAATGGCGCCAACAAACCACCCATTTTTCTTTAAGATAAATCCAGCTACAAATGGGCCAAGCATTCCTAAAAATAGAACGATTGGGAGTCCAGTATAATCGATTAGATCTACGTCAAAAAATAATGCTGCACCAACCATCATAAGTAAGATTGAACAAAAAACACCGTACACTGTAGCTTTTATTATCATCTTATTAGTGGTGGTGAGCCCATGCCTAGACACTTTAAATATTTTTTCACGCACTCTTCTAATTCAGGCGGTGTGTCTTCAGGACACTCTTTTAATTTTTCAGCTTCCTTTTTTGCCTTTCCATAACTCATCCCAAGAAGATCGGCAATACAATTAGCCATATCAGCAAAACAGCAAGTTTGCTCACTGATCTTGCATACAGTCCACACAAGGGTTTTGCAAGCCTCTTTTAATACAATAGGTAATTCTTTGCAAATATGATACCTATCACAACCAGATATGTCAATATAATTAACAGGATTATTAGCAACATAAGGATAAGCATTTAGTCCTTGAGGAAGAACACATCTGTTATAAGGACATACATTTATTCTTTCAGAAATACCACTCTGCAACATCGGATCCTCACTCATAAACCTCCCAATATCAGGTTTGTAGTACCGTGCCCTGAGATTGTACAAAGAAGTAATCGCACCATCATATTCCTGTCCAGTGTAGAGATAATGGTTATCTATTGAGCCCCAGCTTCCAAGTGAAATCCCAAACTCATCATAGAAGTATGATTGCTCGACTGCGCCATTCTCGTTGGTCAAACCCATGATCGATCCCAATCCATCATGATGATAATAATGAGTATCGCCAACTGCATCATACCGTGCCAAAAGCATCCCATTACCATAAACATAGTTTGCCTCTAAGTCAAGATGTCCGCCAAATTCACATACCGCATACATGCCATCATAGACATAAACAGTCGTATCTGGATCTTCTCCATTCGGCTTCTCTATCTTCTGTATCTTCTTTCCCATACCACAATACGTAAACCAGAGTGTATCACGCTGAGGCGGATCCATAGTTGGTCTCTTCACAAATTGCACGAGCCTATTTTCATAATCATACACTAATGTATCAGAACCAATACCATATCCATATTTCACCACATTACCATCGTTATTATAATGGTATGTGTGTAGGGGACCTGTGTTAAGAAGATGGTTATTGCTCACATCATATGTGTACTGCGTCGTATCTGTATCTACTATTTTCTTTAATCGATTGCCCACAGCATCATACATGAAGGTATGAGTTGTTCCATAGAAAATTGCTGGATATATGGCTTCCTCTATCCTTCTCAAATCATCGTACGTGTAGGTTATGGCTCCTGATATTGGTCGTACAAGACCAGGTTTTGACAGATAGAAATAGAGGCTGTCTCGATCTCCTCGTTCATTATACCCATACGCAAACCTGAATAGTTGCGTATTCCCTATCGAATCGGCAATCACATCAATGAAATTCCTCGAGGTGAGTACATACTGCTCTGTCACACCATGAGGATACGCTATCTTCTTCAGTGGACCGGTATCCCAGTAGCTGAATTCAAACGTATCTGGCGTTACCGCAGTCTTTAAGAGACGATTGCCTTCATCGTATACAGGGTACGTCTGCTCAAGATAGACGGTCGTAGTGTCTGTTGCTTCACAAACTTTCATGCTCGTGCGATTTGAGACTTTATCATAAAGGTATTTGTTCATTACAGAATTGTATGCATTGAGCTCAAACATCCGATCGAGCCCATCATATTCATACGTAATCGTTCCGTTTCTGTCAAACAGCGAATCGAGATTTCCGACCTTGTCGAGCCAGAAGACTACCGAGTCGCTCGGGCTATTTGGATAACTGCTCCAGTCGTCAAAATACCGTTTCTTGGTCAAACGCCAGCGGTCATCGTATGTATATGCGATGACCTGACCACGCCGGTCTTTTTTGAAGTTCAGATACCCTGAGAGGTAGTAACCGAGACTGTCTTTTTCATTATCTGCATAGCGCGTCCGATAGAGCCTGCCAGCAACATAATCATAGAGAATCGTCGTGTTGGTGGCACCGTCATTTGCGTTGGAAAACTCAGTCAAACCATCATTGAGATTGTACACGTATAGTGTGCTGTCATACGACGCCTGAACATCTTCGTATTCCTTTACTTTTGTGAGATGGTTACGGCTATCATATTCATACTGCATTTTGTAAAATATTGTACCTCTTTCAGTGATTCTCTTTTCTACTATGTTGCCTCTTTTGTCATAGATGTATTCTTCATTTGTATAGTCGGGATACGCAATCTTAGCGAGTCGCTTAAAGAGGTCATAGTAATATTTCACCTTTATAGGATTGTTGGGATAGTCGTGGTAGTAAATTAAGGTATCTACGGTCCCACGGTTTACATTATAGCGGTATTGGGTCACCAAATCTTTGTTGTCCTCACCGTCATTGCCAATATCTACCCTTGATTCAGTGAGATACGGACCAGTATCATTCGGAATATAGTGGAAGTAATTTTTATGTGTTTCAGGATCTATAATCTGAGTGAGGTTTCCCGTGGTATTGTAGTCAAAATCTGTATTCACATCCTGAGGTGTACCTGAACCAACCAAGTCTCGCTGGTAATACTGGAGTGTATCGATATTACCACTCGCATCATACAGATAGTTGGTCTTTCGATGTAATTCATCAAATACAGAATCAACCAAAAAGAATCGTTCATTGTTTGCATAGGTTGAATAATAGTATAAAACACTATCTCCAGTTGCATA
>LJNI01000120.1 GCA_001303225.1 candidate division TA06 bacterium DG_78
ATAAATTCTACCGCTGATGTAAAAGCACTGTCAGACATCTGTTGCACTTCGGCTAATGGTGTTCAAGTTGCGAGAGCATTCGAAAAGAACGAAATAATTTTTGTGCCAGATAAATATTTAGGAGCTTATGTAGCAAGGCTGGTGCAGAATAAAAATTTCTACCTCTGGCGCGGATATTGTCCAACGCACATGGTTTTCTCACGAAATAGTGTATTGCAGATAAAAGAAGAGAACCCTGATGCCGAAATCCTTGTTCACCCAGAATGCCGAATTGAAGTTCAAGAAATTGCCGACGTAATATGTTCTACATCACAGATGATTACACATTCGAGAAAGAGTCAGGCTGAGAAGTTTATTATATGTACTGAAGTTGGCATGCTCTATCGATTAAAAAAAGAGAATCCAACAAAACAATTCATTCCTGGTAGTCCCCATGCAATCTGTCCAAATATGAAACTTACAAATTTAGAGAAGGTTCTCTGGGCACTCGAGGATCTCAAATTCGAAGTTGATATCGATACAACCATCCGGAAAAGGGCATTGAGTGCTATCGATCGGATGGTCACAATTTAGGTGATATTTCAGCGATTATTATCACTGTAATCCTATGTTTATCACCCTGCCCCGTTAGATAATTGTATAATAGGAAAATTCGTCAAATCAACTAAAAATAGTAAATAACTATCTAACGGGGTGAATAATCGGTGATTTCTGGAAAAACCAGAAATCACCATATTAGGTATTGACAAATTACTAATTTGCATTATAATCAATTATTCTTAATTATCCACTGATAAATGGAGTAGTGATCTACTAAGGAAGTGAGGGAAAACTTTCATAAACTATCACGAAACTGATTGTAATCTAAGGGATAAAAAGTGGAAGGTGTTAAATGGAGATAACTGAACTCAGAAAGAAAAAAGTAAATGAGCTGCATGATATTGCAAAAGAATTAGGCCTCGCGAATTTTACTGACCTTAAGAAACAAGACCTGATTCATGCAATCATTGAGGCTCAAACAAAAAGGGCAGAACTCGTTCCAGTCGATGGCGTCTTGCAAATTCATCCTGAGGGATATGGCTTCTTGAGGTCGCCCAATTATAATTACTTGCAGAGCCAGGATGATATTTACCTATCAATCTCACAAATACGCAAGTTCAATTTAAAGGTCGGCGATCACATCAAAGGACTCGCCCGTCCACCACGTGAGGGTGAACGATATTTCGCAATGATAAAGATTGAATATATCAATGATGTTTCCCTCTCAGATTTTAAGGGAAGAATTCTTTTTGATAACCTCACACCACTCTACCCGAATGAGCGAATTCATTTAGAAATTGAAGAGAAAAATGACCTTTCAATGCGGATTGTCGATCTCTTTACGCCTATTGGTAAAGGCCAGCGCGGACTCATCGTCTCTCCACCCCGTGCCGGCAAAACGATCCTCCTTCAAAAAATTGCCAATTCAATAACTACGAACCACCCCGAGATAAAACTCATCGTGCTCTTAATCGATGAAAGACCAGAGGAAGTCACTGATTTCGAACGGTCTGTAGATGCAGAAGTCGTGTCATCAACATTTGATGAAACACCCGAGCGACATACCGAAGTTGCACATATTATTCTTGAGAGGGCAAAGAGAATAGTCGAAGGAAAACAGGATGTTGTAATATTACTCGATAGCTTGACGCGCCTTGCTCGAGCCCACAATGCAGTCGTACCTCACTCAGGGAAAACACTCTCAGGTGGACTGGATTCTACGGCCCTTCAAAAACCTAAAAAATTCTTTGGCTCAGCACGTAATATCGAAGAAGGCGGAAGTCTGACCATCATTGCGACAGCACTCATCGATACCGGCAGTAGAATGGACGAAGTTATTTTCGAGGAGTTCAAGGGAACCGGCAACCTCGAACTCATTCTCGACCGAAGACTTCAAGATAGAAGAATCTTTCCTGCCTTAGATCTCTACAAATCAGGGACACGAAAAGAGGAGTTGATTCTTGAAGAATTTGAACTCAATCGATTGTGGATCCTTCGCAAACTCCTCTCAGAGATGAATACGATTGAACAGATGGAATTCCTTACTGAAAAAATAGGCCGGACAAAAACAAACAAAGAATTTCTTGATTCAATGAGTACTGATTAATAGGGAGGCAACCTATGAAAAAAAAGATTCATCCCAAGTATGTACACTGTACAATCACCTGTGCCTGCGGTAATAAAATCGAAACGCGATCGACCGTAGAAAAAATCTCTGTCGATCTCTGTTCTAAATGTCATCCATTCTTTACAGGAAGGCAGAAGATTGTTGACTCAGCAGGAAGAGTAGAAAAATTTTTGAAACGATATGCCAAGAGAAAAACGACCACAAGAAAGAAGAAAAAGGAGTAAGGACACAATGAAAAAAACAACCAATGCGCAAACTGTTACTCCTGAACACATTAAAGATCTGAAAAATAAATTTAAGAATTTAAAGGAGCATCTTTGACCTCAATAAAATTGAGCACGAAGTAAAAAAACTCCAAGAGAAAACCACATCATCAGCATTTTGGAATGATAGAGTTAAAGCACAGAGCATCATGTCTGAAATTAGTCGGAAGCAGTTCTGGCTCGATGCAACCGAGGAAATTGAAAAGGATATCGAATTGCTGACTGGGTTGATATCGCTGCCTGAACTGGACAATAAAATGATGAAAGAGGCGACTGCCGAGGCAGCCAATCTCGAAACGAAAATAAAGGAACTTGAAGTAAAGTTTCTTTTGGGGAAAGAAGACGACATAAAGAATTGTATTTTAACTATTCATCCCGGAGCAGGTGGAACCGAATCTTGCGATTGGGCAGAAATGCTCTTCAGGATGTATCTACGATGGATTCAAACGAAAAAATTCTCTCATCGTGTGCTCAACCTTCTTCCTGGAGATGTTGCAGGTATAAAAGATGCAGCAATCGAAGTCATCGGTAATTACGCATACGGACTTTTGAAGGCTGAAGTTGGTATCCATCGGTTGGTTCGCATCTCCCCTTTCGACGCCAATGCCCGCCGTCACACCTCATTCGTCTCGGTGTTTGTGTATCCAGAAGTTGAAGAAATAAGCTTTGAAATCAATGAAGATGATTTAAAAATCGACACATATCGGGCAGGAGGACATGGTGGACAAAATGTAAATAAAGTTTCATCGGCAGTCAGGATCACCCATCTGCCGACTGGCATCACAGTTCAATGTCAAAATGAACGCTCACAGCACCAGAATAAAGCCAATGCCCTGAAAATCCTCCGGTCGAGGTTGTATGACTACTACAAAAAGAAGGAAGAAGAAAAATTGAATAAACTCGAGGAGAAAAAAACCGATATCGCATGGGGACATCAAATTCGATCATATATTTTTCACCCCTACAAAATGGTTAAAGACCATCGAACCAACCACGAAACAGCACAGGTTCATAAAATTATGGATGGAGAATTAGACGAATTTATTTATGCCTATCTCAGCTTTGACGCCAAAACAAATTCAGTGGATAAGAAGTAAGGTATTGTAGATTTTCTCAACAAAAAAATTTTGTATTTAGTACTTCACTCGTACCATCTTTGTCTCTGGATAGTAAAAACGTAAAATCTCCTGATACGTCTTACCCATCCTGGCCATTTCGATTGCGCCGAACTGACACATCCCGACACCATGGCCATAGCCTCTTCCAGCAATGATTATGCTATCACCTTCGGGTTGTAGAAAAAAATAACTGGACCTCAGATCTGTCCCGTCACCGAAAACTCGTCTGACCTGGTAGTTTTTAATTTCATACTCACCATTTGTAGTCGTTATGATAACTTTATTCACGCGCTGACTTTTACGATTTCTTATGAAACGAAAATCCTGAATGAGTTCTTCCTTTGATAGTATGATACCTACTTGTTTAAGTCCTTGTCTTAGATTTATAAAGAACTCTTTCTTACCTATCTTCTCAGACCACGTATAGTATGGACTTTTTTTACAATAGCGACATACGATGCTGGTGAGGTAAGGAGGTGATTCGCCAATCCATATATCACTAAAATTTGCAGTTATTCCGCCACACGTAGAGCTATACTTCGCATCGATCGGTTGTCCTCTAAACGTTAAAATTTCTCTATCGGTCTGCTCTATCGCCCAGGAGGTCAACTGGTGTTCAACTGCAACGCCAGCATAGATCTGATCTCGAGTGTCTGCGTAGAGATCAAAACCCAATTCTTGGTATTGATTGAGATGCGCATAGACATATGTTCGCGCTGCTACTGCCTGTGCTTTTGCAACTTCGATGAGATTGATTGAAATCTTTCCTATTTCACATGGAACAACGCCCTTTAGGTAATCTTCAACATCAAGAATGTTGATTACCCAAATCTTCTGTTCAATATTATGAATCTCCAGAGTGCCACGGTATTTTTTGCCGTTGACTTCCACTGGTTTATTATGAGAATTGAAATATAAAGGAAATTTAGCACTCAATGATACAACAAAATCATTATACAATTCATTACCTTTCTTCCCGGTTATCTTTACATAATCAGCCCCGCAAACGATTGCTACTCTTACATGTTTCCTTAATGTTCCTTTCTGAATATAGGGAATGCAATTTAATAAGACGACGAAAATAATAAATATTAATTTCCAGTTTTTGTATTTAATCATTATTTTATTTGACATTTATAATTTTGATTTCATTTGTAATTTGCTATTTGGTATTTGAAAGTTTACCGAGAATTTCTCCTATTTCACTGACCATTTTTTTATAATGACTTCCTTTCCAATATACACGCTGGCAACTCGGACATATGGCAAAATCGTCAAAATGTTTATACGTGAAATAAGGAACCTTATCTCTTACCTCAACTTTAGGAGTAGGCACCAATTTGTCATTACACTCAATACAGCGAGAGAAGAGTTGTATAGTCCTCTGCAATTTATATTCAGTGATAACACTTTCCAGCTGGCTCTGTGGAGAAGTATTTTCAATAAAATACACTCCTTCTTTCCCACGGAGCCGGGTGTTCATGGTGAGGATAATCCTACCTTCCTTTCTTGCCTCAACCAGAATCGCAGTGCCCCGATTTGAATATAAGGTATCAATGCCGCATATTCTCAAGAGCTTACATAATCTACCTAACATACCATCACAAATGAACTTCTTTGACATTATGCTACGGCAATTTTGTTAAAATATTAAATAAGAGAAGTAATCGGTGTGGATTTTGTTCAAGAGTAGTAATACTGTAATTCAATATCATAACTGTGCGTACCAATCCTTGTAAAGAAAGGGTATCTGCCTTCTTTTTCACAGCAGAGTCAAGCTGTGTGCTGCTCAGGATACCAATCTTCTGATACAATGCGAGTCGGTATAGAAGCAGGAGAGGATAGAGTAAATCAATCGTCTTTTTATTTTCAAATTCTTTTGCCACAGTTGCAGCACTTTTTGTATTGAGTGGCAGTCTCTTGAAAATGTCAAACACGTTTTCTACAAGATTACTCTGCTGTAACATCAAAATTTCTCCTGGGCTACCCATCTGGAATTCATCATCACCTGTAAAAATGATATTTTTAATCTGTTCACTGTTCAAATACGTAAAAGGAATTTTCTGACATCTCGACTGAATCGTCGGTAACAAAAAATTCGGACGCGATGTAGTCAAAATAAAAATCGTATCCAGTGGAGGTTCTTCTAATGTCTTTAGAAAACAATTAGCTGCCGCGTCAGTCATGGCATCAGCATCAAGAACTAAAACCACCCTCTTTGAGCCGATGCTTGGCATGTGGAGCAATCGTTCTATAACATCTCGGATTTGTTCAATCAGAATTGATGTTCGGTCCTCAATTTCGACAAGCGGATTTTCCGGTAAATATTGTTTAGTGTATTCATATATTTTTTCTTTCTTATCTTTTATTTTTGATGGAATTGGCGCCACGAGAATAAAATTTGGCGAATGTGGCGGGCAATGCAACGTTTTCGCTAATGCAAAACTACATAATCTCTTGCCGACTCCCTTTGGTCCAGTGAATAGATAGTTGTACAAATTACCTTTTTTTATAGAAGTACGGATAAATTTTTTTGCGGTCTCTTGACCGATAATTTCATCGAGGTAATCAGTCATTTTCTATCATATCGTAAGGTTAAAAAATGGTCAAGCATTTTGCTCGGTGCATTCTTGATGCACTTTCGAGCCAGGGAAGAAATAATCTTTCAAATGTCCTTTGAGTTCAAGAAGACCCTCACCTTCTATTGCCGATACCAAGAATACTCCAGGAAATTTTCTTTTGAGTCTACTCTTTTCTTCTTCAATCAATCGATCTATTTTATTGAAAACTAAAATTTGCGGTTTCTGGTCTGTATGAATTTCGTTGAGCACCCTCTCAACCGTCACAATTTTCTCCTCTAAATCCTCAACCGTTGCATCGACAATATGGATAAGAATATCAGCTTCGAGAACTTCGGCGAGCGTTGCATGAAAAGAAGCTATGAGAGAATGAGGAAGACTTTTCAAAAAACCCACTGTATCGCTGATTAACATCTTGTGCTGCGGAGGCACGAAAAGCATTTTTGTGTGGGAATCTAAGGTCGAAAAAAGATACCCTGATGTGGTTAATTTTGCTTTCGTGAGCGCATTAACGAGGGAAGATTTACCGGCATTGGTATACCCAACAACTGCAATCTTCGGTATTCCCTGTCTCCTCTTACGCTGTACTTTTTTTGAATGTTCTATTTTCTTGAGTGTTTTCTTTAATGTCGAAATTCTCTGTTGAATTCGCCTACGGTCTACTTCCAATTTTTTCTCACCAGGACCTCTCGTTCCAATACCGCCCCCTAGTCGAGAAAACTCTGTACCCATACCCACGAGTCGCGGTAATCGGTATTCTAATTGTGCCAATTCGACCTGCACCTTTGCTTCTTTCGTGCGAGCATGTTTTGCAAATATATCGAGAATCAATGTCGTTCTATCAATCACCCGTGTACCAACAACTTTCTCGATGTTCCGAATTTGGGCTGCAGATAGTTCAATGTCAAAGATAACAAGATCAATGGATAACTGTTTGCAAATTTCTGCTAACTCTCGAACCTTACCTGCACCGATTAATGTTGCCGGGTCAAATCTTTGTTT
>LJNI01000013.1 GCA_001303225.1 candidate division TA06 bacterium DG_78
GATCGCGATTTTAGGACGTTCATCTCGTGGTGGTTCTTCGAATTTATCCATTTGGGAAGAAATTTCCTCAACCATTGTGATAACTTCTCCTCTCAATTCGTACGGCTCTACCTCTATCGTCGGCACGAAGAGAAAAGCAAGGATAATAAGGGTGAGCGAGACGAACATACTCGAACGGAGATATATGCCGTACAGTTCTTTATGGTCTCTCATGATTCCTCCTTCTACTTATATATACAAGAGAGGCACAAAAATATTCCCAAAAATAAAATATATCTTTACCCCGTTGGAATATCTCGACGTATTATAGATTGCCACAGCTTTCACCCTTCGTCTTCTAAGAGATTATAGGTTTTACGAAATGAATTGGGGTCTTCCTACGGGGCTTTACAATTTTAAAAAACTATATATAATTTTGCAATATGAAGCGGGCAATTGTGCTCATCCTTGATGGAGTAGGTATTGGTGAGCTTCCTGATGCAGCGCAGTACCATGACCAGGGGAGCAATACTCTCGTTAATTTAGCCCGCGTTTGTGGCGGTTTAGACCTTCCTGTGCTCGAACGACTCGGTTTAGGCAATATCAGTGCTATCAGGGGCGTTAAAAAAGCCCCAAATCCCCTCGCGTGCTTTGGCAAAATGGCAGAGAAATCTCCTGGTAAGGATTCTACATCTGGACACTGGGAACTCTTTGGTATTATCTTAGAAAAACCGTTCCCAACGTATCCGCATGGCTTTCCTGATGAAATTGTTACTGAATTCGAATCGAGGATTGGATACAAAATTCTTGGTAATATTCCTGCTTCAGGGACTGAAATCATACAGCGGTTAGGCGAAGAACATATGCGAAAAAAAGCGCCGATTGTCTACACGTCTGCTGATAGTGTTTTCCAAATTGCCTGTCACATCGACATTTTCAGTTTAGACGAACTGTATACATTCTGCACAATCGCACGAGAAATGCTTCAGGGAAAACATGGTGTTGCCCGGGTTATTGCCCGACCATTTGCTGGTGAGGTAAATAATTTCTACCGCACAAAAGACCGTCGAGACTATTCGCTACAGCCACCTGAACCGACGCTCTTGGATAGAACAAAAGAACAGGGGCTTGCAGTGATTGTCATTGGAAAGGTCGATGATCTTTTTGGTGGCCGTGGTTACACAAAATCGTACCACTCGGTGAGTGATACGGAATGTGGAGATTTTGTTTTAAGGGTGATGGATGACGTTGATGAAGGATTGATTGTCGCGAATTTTGTACAGTTTGATATGGATTGGGGACATCGTAATGATGTTAATGGTTTTAAGAATGGGCTCGTTGAAATTGACGAGATCATCGGTACGATAGTAGAAAAGGTCGATGAGGGTGACTTTCTCTTTATCACTGCAGATCATGGTAATGACCCAACCACACCATCGACTGACCATTCACGTGAATACGTACCGGTGTTAGCCTACACCACGAAGAAGATGAGCAGAGATCTCGGCGTACGTCGGTCTTTTGCTGATTTGGGGAAAACTATTGCACGATACTTTAATATTGAAGGAATGAAGAATGGAGAGGATTTCTTCGATGCCTGTGTCTCGTAAAAAAAACATATCAAAACAATTGGTTAATGCGGTGAAAAAAACTGTGAAGGCAGCCTATGCTCCATATTCCAAGATCGTGGTTGGTGCTGGAGTTTACTGTGCAAGCGGTAATATTTATACAGGAGTCAACATTGAAAATAGTTCATATTCACTGACTATGTGTGCTGAGCGGGTTGCTCTATTCAAGGCAATTTCTGAGGGCGAAAAGAAGATACTCTTGCTCCTCGTATACTCTCCCCAGGTTAATTTTATTACACCGTGCGGTGCCTGTTTGCAAGTCCTCAATGAACTCGCACCTCATGTAATGGTCGTGACTATGAATAAGAAAGAAGAATTTAAATTTTATTCACTGCAGACACTGTTGCCGAAGCCATTTAAAATATGACGAGAGATGAGATATTTTATGTGATAGTGGTACTACTATGAAATATTTTGTGGAGAGAGTATGGATTACTATGTAGCTATCTCAATTCGTGATCTCAATAATGACAAGTTCAACGACCTTGTTGAAACAGTACACAAATTTTCAGGCCATATCGAACAGACTGAAAAGGATTTGATTCTGTCACATACTGATGAACTCAATATGCTCTCGTGTCTTTTCCAGATGAGAGAGAATTATCCTGAAGCACACTATGGATTCTCTCAGTACCTCGGTATTGCCAAGGGGCTTGCAAAGATTGCAAAGGCAACAGAAATACTGATATCTGAAGAAATAGAGAAGAAAGTGATCGAAAACTTTGAGATAATGTCGCTCGGTATGCTGTCGATTGAAGGCATGTCGAGCCAGATACTTGTCTATCGCATTGATATACCGACTAAAAAATTACAGTTTCCGAAGCCGAAGCCACAGGTTCTGTCTATACCGCGCAGAAATGAGATTGTCTCGTTACAAAATTTGTTGAGGGTTTCAAAAGTGGTGTTGATCACCAAACCTTTAGGAAGCGGTACCACGACGTTCTTAGACCAAGTAGTAGAACAGTGGCAGGACAGGGAGATTTATAGGACAACTTGTACGTCATATGGTATGGGTCTTACACTGAAACCGATTAACCAGATCGTTGCCCAAATCCTTGGAATTGCTAACCTCCGAAGTATTGAAGAACGGCAAAAGACCATTGAACGCAGGTTAAAAGAATTAGATATTGCTGATATCGGAACGTCGTATTTAGCACTCCTTGATTTCCTTGATTTGGGGGAAGAAGAGTCGATTTTAGAGAAATTAGAACTCACAATGAGGGTCGAGGTTATTACCTCAACAATTGCTGACATTATTAAACGTATTTCATGGATCAAACCAGTGGTGATAATTATCGAAGATGTAGAGAATATGGATGCGTCATCGGTTAACTTTATTCAGCACCTAAAGGATCAATTAATTGAAGAAGATATTTGTTTTATTTTATCCTCTACACTACCACAAATTAATATATCTGGTATAAAAGAATTTGAATTGAGAGATATTGAGAAAGCACAATTGATAAGTATGATTCAAGAAGTAACTGGCGAAGAGATGGCATTGCCACCCACAACACCGTTCCATGTTGCACAATATCTCTGTCTGTATCGAGAAGAGATGATGTCGTACCTCTACCGCCAGTACTGTGGTCAAACAACCATCGCTGACTACGGTCTCTCCTTCTACGATATCAAGACAATCATAAAACGGCGTCTTGAGTTACTGGACGAAGAGAAGGAATTTATCTTCAAGCTTGCGGTTGCTGGTGCTGAATTGGATCCTGATGAACTGCCCATTGATGAGAAAGAACACTATTTGTTCAATTATTTTGTAAAGCAGAATTATTTGAAACATTATTTTAATCACTATATATTTGTAAACCCTCTTTTACAACAGGAAATCTATAATCTCGTACCTGATAAAGAGAAACAACATCAGCGGCTCGCAGATTACTATAGCCGAATCGCAGGTTTTGAAGAACAGGCTGCATACCATTATCGTGAAGCAAGGAACTACAAAAAGGCAATCGAATTCATGATAAAATCCGGTGATAGTGCCATTAAAAGAGGAGGTTATGAGGCAGGTATCCATTACTACCACCAAACCCTTGAGTTGTGTCAGAGACAGAAAGAGTCGGTTAATTTGGAATTATTAATCACCTTGAACGAAGCACTTGCAGATATATACCGAGCATTGGGTGATGAACAGAATGCTCTAAAATACTACAAAGTTGTATTGGATAGCTACAAAGAAATACTGAAGGAATGATACTCCTTTTACTCCTGGGTTTTCTACAAGATACAACCCAGAGCGATACTGTTAATATTGTCCATTATAGCGCCATGCAAATAACCTATGACCTCGAGAAATCTCTGATAATTTTACATGACTCCGCATATATCGTGTATCAAGATATCACGTTGTTCTCTGATAGTGCCTATTATCACGTTGATAAAAACCTCTTAGAAGCGTTCGGTACGTGTGATTTACGACAGTTAGATGATTCGATTAAAGGAAACTATCTTGTGTATAATATCGAAACAAAGAAGGCACTGATGACATCAGGCAAAACTCAAATCGAAAGTGGTTTTCTCGAAGGCGAACGAATCTACTGGATTGATGAGAATACGGTCAATGTCTATGATGGCAAGTACACGACCTGCAGCGATTCGCCACCTCACTTCTATTTTTACTCACCAAAGATGAAGGTCTATTTAGGTGATATGGTAATTGCCCGTCCGATAGTATTATATGTACAAGATTTGCCAATTATTGCAGCACCTTTCTGGTTTGTTCCAATTTCGACAAAGCGTAAATCCGGTTTGTTGCCATTCAGGGCAGGGAATTCCAGTACGTATGGCAAATACATTAGAGGGTTTTCCTATTATTGGGTGATATCAGACTACGCAGATGTAACGCTTCAAGTTGATGCGTATGAGAAAAAAGGCATCATGCCTCACCTCGAGACGGTGTGGGATTACGCACCATTTACAAAAGGAGCAGCACACTTCTCATACATAAGAGAGACAGATACAAAGATTGAGCGCTATAGTATTGAGGCGCGTAATAATTCAGACTACTTTGTCCTTGGATCGAGTTTTAACTGTGACGTAAAGTATTTGAGTGATAATACATACCACCAAGATTATGCCGAGACGACAGCACTCTGGTTGGAGAAAGAGATTACTTCGCAAGCAACGGTCAGCCGTGACATATTCGATGTTAGAAATACTGTCACCATCGAACGCAGGGAATATTTTGCTGATTCTCTTATTCTGAAATTACCATACTACACAATGACAACGCCATCACAGATGCTATTTTCTGCAGTCAACTATTCTGTTTCAGGACATATTAGTCGTGACCGTACTACAACGCCGTACGATACGAACGATGTTACTGGTGCAAATCTTCACACCGCACCATCGTTGCAACAAAATATATTTAATCTCTTTACTGTATCACCAAAACTGAATCTCGATGCAGCGGTGTACGATGAAGATACGCTCGGTAACAAAATGCCAACGCGATTCGGCTACTCATTTGGTGCCACTGCCAGCACAAATTTATACCGGGTGTTTCATATTGGACTGTTTGGTATTCAGGGTGTACTCCATAAACTGTCACCGAGGATAACATACTCGTACACTCCTGATTTTGATTTTGGGAGATTCCCAACAGTTGCTGGCATACCGACTTTTTCCAAAACACATACTATTAGGTTTGGGCTCGATCAGGAGCTTGAGGCGAAGGTCGGTGAAGAGGGACAAAAGCACCGTATCGCGCGCTTAAGTTTGGGTAGTGGATATAACTTGATTACCGATTCGCTCACTGCAGTGACATTTTCACTTCAACTGCCGTTCGATCCGTTTCCCCAACCAATAACGACCTTTTCATCACAGATTGATGGTTCAGTTGATCCCTACACAAGAGAATATACCTATACACTCACGAATACATCGGCGATAGAAACACATTTCTTTTCGCTCACATTGAACCAGAGCTATACCAAAGGAGGTGTTTATCAGATGTGGTTTAATGGCAAGATTAAGCCGACAGAACATTGGTCACTCACGTATTCAGGCCGTTATGACTGGGAGTCGAAAGAACTCGTTGATTACAGCATTGGGTTGAATCGTGATTTACACTGCTGGGCAGCAGCCTTCAGCTTCAATCAATTAGGCGATGCCTGGCGCTACGATTTTAAGGTGTATATAAAAGAAATCCCTGAAGTGTCAATTGGAAAAGGGCTGTTAGGATATATTTTAGAGTAGTAAATTGTTATACCTGATAATTCACTACTCTAATGCCAAATGTTAAATTTCAAATACCAATTGACGCTTTGGCATTAATTTGACATTTTATCGTATTGGAATTTCAATAAATTGAAATCCCAACAGCACCTTTGCAAAAGGTACTGTCCCGAAGGGAAGATAGCACGAGCGAAGCGAGTGCTTATCTGGATTTTGTAATTTGTTACTATTCAAAGAATTCATCCCGATAGTCTTCAATTTCTTTAGGTGTGAATATGTTCTGCGACAGTTGCTGTAGTCGCGTCTGTCGTTTTGCCTGGAGGTAAACAATCATTGTAGAATCGAAGAGGGTTGGACTCTTCTGGTCGCAGCGAATGATATATCCTGCCCAATCCGTGAGTAAGGGGGCTGATACCTGTTGAGGTTCTAATCGAGCTACAGTACCAGCAAATTTGTCGCCATAACTTCCTACCATATCGGCTAAGGTGATATTCTTTAAATCGTTTCGAAAGATAATGAAGGTATCTGTCGCCGCGATTGCCTCCATTGTCTGATCACCCTGTAATTGATACCGTAGGTCACCAAGATACTGAGCCATTGCCTCGTTCAATCTTTCTCTTTCGAGATTTGCTCTTATATTCGAGACAATGTCTTCGAATATTGGTTTTGATTCAGGTATAATCGAGTCGACTACAAATATATAGTAGCTTTCGAAACCGGCGAGCGGACCGAAAACCTCGCCTTTTTTGGTCCGTGATACATGTTCTGCCAAAACGGCAGGATTGCGTACTGGAAAGTTTGTCTTATTTGTGGTGAGTGGAGGTGTCTTTCGAACGAGTATACCGAACTCCGCTCCAGCTGAATCGAATCCGATTTCTTGGGATGTCTCTTTAAATGACATAATTTGATCATGGATTTCACCGAGTGTCGTTGGTGAAATATAGACATTCGCTTTTGCGCGATAGAGTAATCCAGAATGAACTTTTTGTACGACCTCAAAACCTCCGGGCACTTCTACGATACCTGATAGTTCACCATTTTTTAGCTCTCTGTATACTTTTTGCAGATAGGAAGGAAGCTCGCTGACATCGTCAAAACGATATTCAATGATAGAATCATCTGAAACCTCCTTCGCGACCTCAAGAAAATCTTCTTCATCTTCTTTAATTCGCATAATGAAATCTTCCATCGTTTCTCGGGTTTCTACAGTATCATCGTATGATGGAACTTTTTCAAATATGATATACTTGAGAATCTTTGCCGGTGGATTTATAAACTCGGTGGCGTGTTTTGCGAAGTACTCTTCTAGTTCTTCTTCAGATATCTGTATCGAACGACGGAGGCGGAATAGTGGTATGCTGATAAGTGATATATCGTATTTTGTTGTTTGTAATGCGACAAGGATACTGTCCTCAAAAGGAGACACCCACGTCATTGTTGCTATGAGAGAACGAAGTTTTTCTTTTGGTAGTTGCTCGCGCACGTTATATTCATACTGGAGGAGCCACTGGCGACTCTGGGGCGATCTTAATAACTCGAGGTACTTATTAAAATCAAACTCACCGTTCGCGTCTTTCAGATATTCAGACTCATAGAGTTCCTGCGGAGGGTTATTGCGAATGATTGTCCATATTTCTTCATCGGTTACCCGTATTTTCTCCTTTTGGAGTAATTGTGACCACATGATTTCGTTAATCATCTCAGCCCATAATTCCTCACGGCTTATGTTTCTCTGTTCGCGCTCCCGGATTTGCATAAACCTTATGTAATCTCTGTAGGGTATAGGAATACCGTCAATTTTTACAATGTCTGTTTTTTGCTCAGTTCTAATGCCGGTTATATTAATTCCCCATTGGAAAAAGATTAACAGAGCAAACCCTGCAAGGGCAATAAATAGTACTAATCTCGTTTGTTTCCTTAGTTTCTGCATCATTTCAACCTCCTTGCGTAAAAGTCCCCCAATTTTTCGGGATGGGGCAAAATACCTAACATCTATTAAATCCTTCGTTACTATTCATCCTTGATTTAGCATTGGTAACACCGCTTTACCATCTGGTATAATATATGCTTTAAATTCTTCGCCATGTTCTTTTTTCATTATGGTCAGTGCTTCGTCTGAATTCCTAACCGGTAAAAATTTCATTTGTTTGAGGATTTGTGGCTCTAGATCAGTGAGTACGTAAACCTTGTGGTTTTTAAGTATCTTTGCTGTTACAAAAGCGCGATGTCCTCCAACCTGAATATTCTTCTCAGGATAATTTACAAGATCATTGAGGGTATGTGTGAGCATATAGTTCAAAAAATTTTCGTTCCCGAACCCTTCACAACACTGCCCAATTATAATAATGCTGCCGTGAGGCTTGATTGCATGTGTAGCTGTGTTCAGCGATTTGTGGCTCGTAAAAAAATTTTTGTCCTGTGGATAGCCGCCTGCAGAAACGATCACACAATCTGCCTTTTCACGAATAGTGGTCATGCGCATTGATTTAAAGGATTGCACTCCTTCGGTAAATGCGTATTCAGGATGTCCACAAAAAATCGCAGTGGTCTGCCGATGCGGTGTTTCAATAACATTGAAGAGATAATTGACATCGAACATACGGCAGGCTTCGTTCATCTCTTGAGCAATAATATTATGGTTGATTTCTCCGACATCGACATCATTACGTTTTAACTTGCAGTGATTATCTCTGATAGTTTCATAGGAAGAAATGCCAGGCAGAATTGATTTCCTGCCGCCGGAGTAGCCTGCTAAATAATGAAAATCAATCTTCCCGGTTGTTATGACAAAATCTGCCTCTCTGGCTCTTTTATTAACCTGAACTTCCAAACCGGTACTCGTTTTGCCGAGGGAAATGAGGTTAGTATGACAGTCATGTTGCGAAAATCGAAAGCGGTGGGTGAGGTCTTTGTAAAGCATGTTGTTTTCTTCTTCTGTATGTTGACGATGGGTCCCTAGTGCGATAATAAATTCAATATTTTTTTCATCGATTCCGGCATCGACTATTTCAGCTACCAGAAATTTTAAAATCTCCGCATAATTCGCTATGGAACGAGTTATATCCGAAACAATAATGATGATATCGCCTGGTTTATTATGTCGTAATACGTTACTCAGGCGTGGTTTACCAATAGGATTCAGAATGCTATTTTTTAGCAGCATATCGAGTGGCTTAGCTGAAGTATTATTGATTTCTAATATCCCGAGCATATTCTTTGACAAAATGTCAAAGTTAATAATATTCTTACCGTATTTCAGATCCATAGACTATTTTACTTAAATGTGAAGCCCTGTCAATGACTCCGGTTCTTCAGTTTTTCCACTATAGAGGACAAATATCCGCAGAGAATTGCTCATTATGGTAGTTACCGTGACGACAGCAGGCTAATTGGGTTGACTTCTTATGTAAAAAGACTATAATACCCGGATGATTGATTTAAAATTATTAAAGGAAAATCCAGATAGTATTCGCGAAGCACTACAAAAGAGAGGCGAAACACTTGATTTCGAAAAGATTATTGCGTTTGATAAAAAAAGAAGAGAGATGATAACCACACTTCAGGATCTCAATAGAGAACGTAATAAACTCTCAGAGGAAATTGGAGAACTGAGGCGTCAGCATAAAGAGCATCGAGATCTCATGCACAAGGCGAAGACAATGTCTGATCACATAAAAGAACTGGAGAAAAAGCAGAATGAGATCGAGCGCGAATTTGCTGAACTCATTCAGTGGGTTCCTAATATTCCTCACAAATCTGTGCCGGTCGGTAGAGAAAGTGGAGCGAACAAATTTGTGCGTGGTTTGAAAGAACCACCACAATTTGAATTTGAAGTTCTTCCCCATTGGGAAATATGTGAGGCACTGGATATTCTCGATATGAAGAGAACACCAAAGATTTCGGGGTCGCGATTTATTTTATATAAAGGACTCGGTGCTTTGCTGGAACGTGCATTGATAAATTTCTTTTTAGACATACATACGAATAACCATAATTATATCGAAATCTTTCCTCCGGTACTGAATCCAACCAATTGTCTCTACGGTACTGGTCAATTACCGAAATTGGAAGCCGATTCCTATAAATGTCGTGATGATGACCTCTATTTAGCACCGACAGCAGAAGTTCCTCTGACCAATATGCACCGTGACGAGATCATTGCTGAAAAAGACCTGCCAATTTATTATACGGCGTACTCACCGTGTTTCCGTAGAGAAGCAGGGTCGTACGGCAAGGAGGTGCGAGGTATAAAGCGGGTACACCAATTCAATAAGGTTGAGTTAGTCAAATATGTAACACCCGAGAGAGGTTATTCAGAATTTGAATTATTACTCAGTGATGCCGAAGAGGTTGTAAAATTACTTGAGCTTCCCTATCGGATCATGCTCTTGTGTACTGGTGACATGACGTATGCTGCTGCAAAAACGTATGACATTGAAGTTTATGCAGCGGGAGTCGGTGAATGGTTAGAAGTTTCTTCAGTGAGTTGCTATGAGCAGTATCAAGCGCGCAGGGCAAATATTCGTTACCGTAAATCAACAGGTAGCGTAGATTATGTGTACACAATGAATGGTTCTGGTCTCGCGACGCCACGGACATTCATTGCGATTGTAGAGAATTACCAAACAAAAGATGGGAGAATCACCATACCCAAGGTTTTGAGAAAGTATATGGGTAATAAGGAGTCTATTGGATGAGACAAAATACTATTGTTGAGGATATTATCAATATAGGTAAGGTGCTATATCAGAAAGATTTCATCTATGCGACCAATGGAAATTTGAGCGTGAGAAAAGGAAGTACGGTTTACATAACATCAACTGGGTTGTGCAAGGGAGAGCTGAAAACTAAGGACATACTCGAGGTGACATTGGATGGTAAGGTGAGAAAAGGCGAACCCTCAATCGAACTCCAGATGCACCTCGGTATATACAAAAATAGAAAGGATATCAATGCAGTTATTCTTGCCCACCCATTTTTTACAAACCTTATCGGCATTCAGCCTGGCGCGCTGAATCTGAGTTCCCTTCCAAATATGGAAGAGCATTTAAAAAAGATTGAATTTATTCCGAATATTGCGCCCGGCTCACAAGAACTAGCGAATGCTGTAGTTGAGGCAATGAAGAAAAGTAATATTGTCGTCATCCATAGATATGGTACAGTAACTACTGGTTCTGATTTACTCGATGCACGATATAAACTTGAGCGATTAGAGTATCTCGCCCGGTTTCTTGTTTTTAAGCAGATCATCTTTTAAATTTTTTGTTTTATAGTTTACGCGTGTGATAATTGTGTAGTCTCAAATGTGACATATGTTTGAATACTTTAAAAATTGGCTCGCCGACATTCATAGAAACTATGGTGTCAATCCTGTAATTTTTGCTATTATATACTTTACTGGCGTTATTCCCTTCTGGCTCTCAATTTACAAAATTATTGCTGGCCTCAAGAATAAAAATTTTGGTCAGGTAAGAACGTTTAGTATTATCCTCGGTATTATCATTATTGCGCCATTTACCTATGTCGCCATTTTTGGCCACAACCTTCCCCTGTGGTTCTGGATTGTTGCTGCCGTAGTTATTGCGTATAGTATTTTCTCAGTCATTCGTAAAATAAGGGCAATAAAGAGTAATTGAGAAAATCGTATATCCGACTCGTTTTTACACTCCGCACAATTGACATTACTAAAAAATAGTATATAATGAAGTATGCCACGCTATACAAAGAAACACGCTAAAGCTGGATTAACGGAGAAGTTACCGAAACTCGAGGTTCTGCCGAATCAGTTCAGGAGATATACAATTACTATTGTTATCCCGGAATACACTTCTCTCTGTCCACGTACCCGACTGCCTGATGCAGGTACAATTACGATTGAGTACGAACCTGCTAAGGTTTTTGTTGAATTGAAGTCGCTTAAATACTACATTTTGGCATACCGTAACCTTGCTATATTTTACGAAAATGCTGTTAATCGTATTTTGAAAGATTTTGTTGCGATGGTAAAACCACGGTGGGCAGTTGTGCGTGGAGAATTCAATCCACGGGGTGGCATTACATCAATAATCGAAGCACAATTTGGTAGAGCAAAAAAGTAAATTCGAATAGTATATAATATAACTCAAAAATAGCTATTTTCTCAGAAATCATCATTATAATCGAAAGAACAAAGATTCTTTTTCAGAGCTCTCGCTCAAAAACATTGACAAAGAAGGCTTTTTAGGTATAATAACGCCTATGGATAAGGAAATTCAGAGACTCTATGATGAAGCATTGCAGCAGTATGAAAAAGGGGAGCTTGAGGATTCGATAGAGAATTTTAAGAAGGTCCTCGATGCCTGCCCGGGTTATCCTGATGTTCATAATGCCCTCGGTCTCGCATATTCAGTTGCCGGTAATAATAAGGAGGCGATCGAGAGTTTCAAAAGGGCATGTGAATTAAATCCAAATTATATCGAAGCGTATCTCAACATGGCAATCATTTATAATGAACAGTGTCAATTTGAGGATGCGATAGAAGCATTTAAAAGAGCTGCAGCTCTTGAAACTCGAGAAAAAGGATTTTCACCTCAGTTGAGGGCGCAACTTGCCCAGACATATGCTCAGTTGGGCGATACATACTATGAATTGCAGGAGTACCGCAAAGCAAGAGATGAATATGAGAGGGCAATAAATCTCGTTCATGATTTCCTTGATATAAAATTAAAGTTGGCAAGGACATATCTCCAATTGACGGATTCTCGAAGGGCAGAAAAATTACTTCTCGATATTCTCCAACACAATCCTAAATATTTAGAGGCACGGACAACGTTGGGACTCTGCTATTACCAAAAGAAAAAATTCGACAGGGCAAAAAAAGAATGGCAGGAAGTTCTGAGTACTGATCCAGCCAATATAAAGGCAAAATCGTATTTACATATGTTGAGGGAGAAGAAAAAATGATGAAAAAATTAAAGAAGGCAGAACTGAAACGATACGAGAAGATGTTGATTGAAGAAAGAGAAAAGATATTAAAGGAACTACAATATGAAGGTGACCAAATTGCAAAAACTCAACTCGAGACATCTGGCGATCTCTCAGCGTATTCCAATCATATGGCTGATCAGGGAACTGAGACTGAGAGGAGAGAGATTACATCACAGATTCTTTCATCACGTCGTCAGGCACTCTTTGAAATTGACCTCGCTCTGGGGAAAGTCTCCAAGGGTACCTATGGAATATGTGAGCGTTGTGGAAAACCAATAGCCAAAAGGAGGTTAAAGTTTCTGCCTCAGGCACGAGTTTGTATGAAGTGTTCCTAACCATAGATATACTTTAATGATTCGTAAGAAAAATATTCGCTCCTTTTTAATATTTATAATCATTGCCCTACTCATTGACCAAATCAGTAAATTACTTATCGTAAATTTTTTATCACCACTGGACCCACCTACAGAACTAATCGGGTCGCTGTTGCGCCTTAAACTTACATACAATCCTTATGGTGTTTTCGGCATCGCCTTTGGCCCTGATATCCTGTACTATATTCTGTCATTAGCTGGTATAGTTGTTCTTATCTATGTCGGTCTTTCCTTGCAGGAAAAAATTGGTGTCATTGTTTTTGGATTTATCGTTGGTGGTGCAATCGGCAATGTAATCGATCGCCTCAGGTTGGAATATGTCATAGATTTTATCGATATGGGGATTGGCGATGTCCGGTGGTTTACCTATAATTTTGCCGATGCTTTTATTACAGTAGGAGCGATTTTCCTTCTTGTGCGAGAACTCTTTGCCAAAAAGAGTCGATAGTGTATGAGAGCTCTGAAAAAATATTCATCCTCTCACAATTACCCCATAAGTTTAACAACTTACGGGGCAGGCATAGATGTCAGAATGATGACAGTGATATTTCAGCAGTTATCATCATCGTCATCGTTAGGAAATCACTGTAATCTCCCTAGAGTCTATGGACGAAGATTTCTGAACTTTTTCAGAAATCTCTGTATCAATTGTCTTTTGTAGAACTTCCTTCAGTTGAATCAGTCATTAATCTATTTTTCTCCAAGAGTGTTTTGTAAATTACCTGGCGGGCTAAAACTGATTTAACATAATTTCTCGTTTCATTATAGGGGATTAATTCAATAAATTCGTCAATTTCAGAATCTGAGTTGTTTGTAATCCACCGTTTGACTCTATGGGGACCAGCATTATATCCAGCAAGAGAGAAAGGAATCGAATTAAATTCTTTCAACATATTTGAAAAATAGTACCAGCCGAATTTAATCGATGTTGATGCATCGTGTACTGAATATGATGAAACACCTAATTCACGTGCAATCTGCTTCGCTGTTGCGGGAATAATTTGCATTAATCCTTTTGCATTTGCCGGCGATACTGCTTGGGGTTGAAATAGACTCTCTTGCCAAATCATTGCGAGGCAGAGACTCATGTCGCATTGTTCGTCCATCATAGTGAATGCATACCGTATTGGATACACTAATTTATAAAGCTCAGCAGGCATTGATTGTATATTTTTCTTCTCAGCTAAATTTTTTAATTTCAAAGCATAGCGTATTGATTGACCATCAGCACCATACTGTGCACAGAGTCTGCAAAGGTAGAGGAGTGTTTGTGGGTTTGTTATATCAATCATACTTAACTCTTCGGCTGCATATTCTAATTCATTTAAATTAAAGAACCGTATTGCATTCTCTACGCGCACCGAATCACCACAACTTAATAATCGTGTACTGTCTCCTAACTGGAGCATCCACTGGTCGAGAGATGTCGTATCGAAAATAATCGCAGTATCAATTCTTACGAGAGAGTAGTAAGACAAGGGATGTTCACGGACGAGATAGCTCTTTAAATCGTCAGTTGTTTTGCCTAATTGCTCATTAATTCGCGCTCGCCAGTAGACAAATTCAGGTGATGTGCTGGTACCCAGTATCTCACCTGCTTCTTCTAACTTACCAACCTTAAATAATTGTATTGCTGCTCTAAATTTAGTGTTTTTTTCATCGATGAGCAAGAACGCTTCCACTGCCTTTAGTGTATCACCGACATCTTCTAAGAGAAAGGCCATTCGTTTATATCCCCGGGTAGCGTAGTCAGTACCTTTACGCATCGTGTATAGTGAATCGTAGACCAGTATTGCCCTGCCGAATTGCTCGAGCACTTCATAAATCCTACCACGGTAATAGTACGCCGCAGCCCAATCACTCTTCGAAAGGTACTTAAGAGCTTTTGTATAATCACTCGTATTGTAGTATATTCTTCCTAGATAATAATTTACCTCGCTGTTAGATGCCGACGTGGTGAAATGTACGATTGCGCTGTCGTATTGGTTATGATAGTAATACACTTTGCCACATAATTTATGTTCTAATTTTGTCGTTGGCTGCACTTTTCGTAGTGCGTGGTAAGCTCCTGCAGATTCAGGATACATTTTGATGAGCTCCCATGCAGTTACTTTCACATTTTTTTCGTCTTTCGCTTTTTCATATTTTCTGAGCAGCACATATGCCCTCAGTGCTGGGTCGTTTAATTTGTCCAATTCCCGTTCAATTATTACAATATCTTCGATGTTAAATAATATTTTAAAAAGGAGATTTTGGTATTCTTGAGCAAGATAGGAGCTGATTGAATCGATTCCGAGTAGGGTAATGAGGGAGTTTTCATAATCTTTGAGTTGAGTGTATGCCTTTGCGAGATAAAACATTCGATAATCCTCAGGGTGAGATGGTTTTGATAAGTACTCTACTGCAGGCTGGTATGCTTCAAGGTGGTAATACGCCAATCCTTTCAGTAGGGCGTCATTCGTTATTTCAATGAGCTTATTCCAGTTCTCTGTCTTCACGAGAATAGTTTCGAGTTGATTTTGCTCTACATCTAAAGACCAGTTTAAACTATCGAATAAATATGCTGCGCGTTTATATTCACGTTGATCAATGTACATAGTTACTAACAGGTGGGCACCCTCACGTGTATATTCTGGACTCGTAACGTACTTTGTGAGCAGGTTGTACGCGTATAGTGGATTATCCTGGTAATATCTTTCTGCTTCTTTTAAATAATCGAGTTCATATAATTTTGTAATACTTGGTTTTGGACAGGAAATAACTAAAAATATGATGAAAAAAATTTTTTTCATATACTACATTGTAACCACAAATAAATTTACGTCAAGAGAAACGTGTGAGAGTTCTGAAAAAGTATTCATGCTCTCATATCACTGTAATCTTTTTCGCGTTGCTATGATATTAAGAGTGGTCGAATAGCTCTTCTTCCATAAAGAAAAATTGTATCTCATGGTGCGGATCTTCGTCGGGCGCTGAAGCATGAACGACATTTTCTCCAACCGATGTTCCATAGAGATTTCTGACCGTACCGTGGGCTGCTTTCTTGGGATCGGTTGCGCCAACGACTTCTCGTAATTTCGTCGGTGCATTCGGAAATTGGAGGCAACAAGCAACAATTGGACCGGATGATATGAAATCAACGAGCCAATTGTAAAAATCCTTTCCTTTATGGATCTCATAAAATGTCTCGCCTCGTTCCTTGGTGAGCCATACCATCTTCATGCCGACGATTCTAAATCCTGCATCAACAATCTGTTTTAAAATAGTACCGATGAGATTTCTCTTTACGGCATCGGGTTTGATGATGAGTAGTGTTCTATTCATAGCAGTGAGTATACTCATTTTTTTCCACTTGTCAATGATACCCCACTAATTATCTCATATGCGCAAAAAATAATTTGACAATACGTGTTAATTTATTATAATACAGTATGGTGAGGCCTGTTACGTATTGTATGCTGATGTTTCTTGTGCTTATTTCTTGTGTAAATACTGAAAAAGTTACCGGAGTGGTCGATGGAGATACGTTTACAATAAAGGATGGTATGTCTGTTCGGCTGCTGGGAATCAATGCTCCAGAGCTGAACGAACCAGGAGGGGATATTGCCAAAGATATCCTCACCTCTTTGATTTTAAATAGAAATGTGCGTTTAGAAAAAGATATTACCGACAAAGATAATTATGGGAGATTACTGCGCTATGTATACCAAGGAAATACTTTTGTCAATGCAGAGATTGTCAGAAATGGATATGCCGAGACAAGATTTTATCCACCAGACACACTGTATAAAAGGTATGTCGAAGAATTAGAGAAAATGGCAGTAAGGAATGGCAGAGGATTGTGGTCTTTTTCAGTCTTCCAGACACCTGATACAACCTATGCTGATGTAAAACCGCTTCTTGAGAAAAAGATAACTGTAGCAATTATCTCTTGGCGCGAAGCAGCAGAATATTATGGCCAAACAAAAACAGTTGAAGGTAAAATTGTCATGTCTAATAATACAGGTAAGGTTTGCTTTTTAAATTTCCACGAAAATTGGCGTAAATATTTTACTGCAGTGATTTTTTCGAGCGATTTTGAAAAATTTCCACCACATCCTGAAGACTACTATATACACCGTGCGGTGAGGGTAACAGGGTTAATCAAAGAATATAAGGGTAAACCAGAAATTATCGTAAAGAGTCCAAGCCAAATTGAAATAATTGAATAGCAATTAGTAGAGTAATTGTCAGCTCCTTGAAAATATTCACTGGGAATTCATTATTCGAAAGTTTTAGAATACTAGAATTGTGGAATTATAAAAAAGAGGAGGTGGGATGCAAATTGTTGAAAAAAGATTCAGGGGTTCGTTGATATGTAGAGTACTTGGTTACCCAATATCATATGCCATTGTAAAGATGATGCTAGAGCATGGGCAGTTGTGTTTAAACGACATAGTAAAAGAGGTTAAGAGATCTAAATCAACAGTTTGTTTTCATTTGACAAAGTTGCGTATGAACAATGTTGTGCGTTACGAGAAAAAAGGCAATGTCACAATTTATTGGATAAAGTATCCGAAAGAAGTAAACGCTATTATGGATGCCTGTGAATCCATGGTTAAAAGGACTACTCAACGGGTAGAAACAGATTTTTGACCATTCGATAATTCTAAAATAATAAAATTGTGGAATTATGAACCAGCAGTATACTTAGTGTTATAATGAAGAAAATTGAATACACTACTCCCCGATTATTTGGACTATGATGTGGCGTTTTCGTGGTTTGTTATCAAATTCAGCAAGCACTATTTGTTGCCAGGTCCCGAGTAGGAGCTCGGCATCATCAAATGGTATTGTCATAGAGGGCCCTTGAAGTGCAGCTCTCAGATGACTAAAACCATTAGCATCACCCCAGGTTTCATCATGATGATACTTTTTATTAGGGGGGATGAGTTCTTCAAAGAAATTTTGTACATCCTGTATTAACCCCGACTCGTATTCGAAAGAGGTAATTGCAGCTGTCGAACCGATGACAAAAACTGTGAGGTTACCTTTTCTCATCATTGAGGTCTGTAGGAACTGAGTGATCTCTGGTGTTATGTTGATTAAATCTCCACACCCGTTCGTTTTCAATTCGATTTTTTCATTTATTACTTTCATAAGTACTCCTTTGTACCCTATCAGCACTTTTTCTATCTGAACAAATACGAGCTTTATTGTTTTTCGACCAGCTCATTTATTTACTTTAAAAGAATTTGTGGTATCTTTTTCTCGGGATGGATAATTATTTCGACGTCGGTATGGTACACCTCCTGCAACGTCTCTCGATTGAGTAGGGATTGTGGTGGTCCTTCAGCATACAGTTCTCCTCGGTGCATGAGGATGAGGCGTTGACAATAGAGTCCAGCAAGATTTAAATCATGATTGACAATAATAATAGACATCCCCTGACCATTAAGTTTCTTGAGAAGCTCCATTATGGCACTCTGATGATACAGATCAAGGTGGCTTGTTGGTTCGTCGAGCAAGAGTACTTTTGGTTCCTGAGCGAGCGTACGAGCAATCACAACTCGCTGTCGTTCGCCTGAAGAAAGCGAATTGATTGGCCGCTTTCTGAACTGAGAAACATCAGCCGCCTCACATGCGTCATCAACTGCTTTATGATCTTGTTTACTCTGTTTCTGAAACGCACGGAGATAGGGATATCGACCCATATGTACAATATCTTCGACCAAAAAATTCAGAGAAAAGTGGGTTTCTTGACAGACAAAGCCAATGTGCTGGGCAATACGTTTTGAATGTATATGTTTAATATTTTGATCGAAAATACGTACAATTCCGTATCGAGGCTGTAGAATTCCACAGAGAATCCTCAAGAGTGTTGATTTACCTGCACCATTTGGACCGATGATACCGAGAAACTCTCCTTGTTCGATAGTGAGTGAGACATTCTTTATGACCTCATCAGTTACATAAGAGAATGTTATCTGCTGTGCCTCAATTGCCATCATGAGTGTACTCTTATTACATTATTTTTTATAGAGATAGATAAAAAATGGTACGCCAACGAGGGATGTGACAACGCCAACTGGAAGTTCATATACCGTAATTGTACGTGACACAGTGTCAGCAATCAGAAGAAACGTTGCCCCGAGAATAAATGAAGCAGGAAGATTATTGAGATGTTTTGGGCCGAAGAGAAGTTTTGAAATGTGTGGTACAATGAGCCCAACAAAACCAATAGCACCAACAATAGATACCGTAAATCCAATGAGGAGCGAAGTGGTGAAGAAAATAATGATAGAAAATTTCTGAATGTTAATGCCTAATCCCGAAGCGGTTTCTAATCCCTGGGATATAATATCTAACTCTCGAGAATAACGGTATAAGAAAACGACGAGGACGAAGGAAACGATAATGAGAGTAGCTATCAATAGTCGATTTGATGAATCGACAATAACGCCAAGATACCCCATCAGGAGATAGAGAATTTCATAGAGTTCTCTTCCACCAATTACCATAATCACCATGACGAGTGAAGAACAGAGAAAACTCATCACTACTCCTGCAAGGATTAACCGGTCGCGTAATAATCCACCTTCAATCCGGGCGATTGTGTAAACAAATAGTCCTACACCGAGTGAGCCGAGAAATGCAAACACCGGGTTGATTGTACCGAAGAGGAGTATCCCAATCGAGCCACCCAAGGCAGCGCCAGAAGCTGAACCCAATGTATAGGGCTCAACGAGGGGATTACCAAAGAGCCCTTGTAATATTCCTCCACAAAATGCTAAAATGCCTCCGGCAAATACTCCGAGGATTACCCTCGATAATCTGAGCTGAAAGATTTCTCCATTCAAAGCGGTTGGACCAATTAAGATACCCATCAGTGCCGCGGCGATAAAGAGAACAGAGACGAGGAGCAGTTTATTCACTGAGTACCCTCTTTAATTCATTAAAGCCATTGACGAGTCTTGGTCCTGGCCGTAAAAGGTGGTCCTGATTAAGATTTTTTATAATAGTGCGGTTTTTTATTGCGGTAATTTCTTGCCAACCTACACGATCACCAATATCCTTAGGGTGTAATACGATAATAATCTCAGGATTTCGTTCGATTATTACTTCCTGGGACACGATCGGATAGTCTCTTTCTAAATCAGAAAAAATATTTTTGCCACCAGCGAGTTCGAGTAGGTCATTAAGAAAATTCGAGGCACCTATAGTAACAATCGGTCGTGGAGCAAGTTCAACATATACCCTCTTTATCCTTTTATATTCAGATGGTTTAATGTTTGTCTTCATATATTGAATAAGTGATTCAGCCGCAGCATTTCTATCGATGAGTTCGCCCAGTGCAGCAATTTCTTCGTAGATATCACTGAGCGATTGAGGTGATGATACAAAAACGTTGATTTCTAATTTTTCGAGTGCCTCTTTGATTCTCAGTTGTTCGGGTAAGTTTACGATGACGATATCAGGTTTCAGTCCCACAATCCTCTCGACAGAAGGGTGAGAGAAATCCCCTACTTTGTGAATACGTTTCGCTTCTTCAGGATAGTCGCAAAATGTTGTTACACCCACGAGGTTATCTCGTGCGCCGAGTGAAAATAAAATTTCAGTCATTGCCGGTGAGAGTGACACAATTCGTTGCCCTGTTTTTTGTGGTGTTTGTGAACAGGTAAACATGACAATAAGAACCATGTACATGAAGGAATAGATAGTTCTTCTGTTATACATACTCAACCAGTGTGAATATTATTACAGTTCGTAGTAACGCCCGGGAATCAC